>NZ_JBPBBB010000009.1:0-125541 GCF_050896375.1 Roseovarius tibetensis | reverse complement strand
AGCTGACGTCATCGAACGCATCTTGGCTGACGAGAAGAAGAACCGTTAAGTTCAAACGGCCTTCGGCGAATGCTTACCTCGCTGGTGCGGGGTCAGGCAAAACAAGCGTCATCACCGCGAAAGCCGCCTACCTGCTGAAATCGGGTATCCGTGAACCTGGAGAAGTTCTTCCATTGGCCTTTGGGAAAGAGGCCGCAAATGAGATGGCCACGCGCATAGGCCGGGCGTGTAACGTGCCAGTCAAGGCGTGGACATTCCACGCGTTGGCCTACCACATCATCGGTCAGGTAGAGGGCACGAAACCACCTCTTGCTTCACATGCCGGGGACCAGAAGCGGTATTCCGACGTGATCCAGCGGATTCTTCGGCACCTAGTCGCGACGGACGAAAAGATTACGAATGTGATCGTCGATTGGTTCACTCAGTTCCCCATCGAATGCGGTGGCGAATGGGACTACGATACCAAGCACGCTTGGTATACCCATGTGGAAAGCCTCAATCTTCGAACGCTTCAAGGCGAAAAGGTTCGCAGCTACGAAGAGTTCCTGATCGCCAACTGGTTGTATCGAAACGGTATCGAATATGAGTATGAGCCGCAGTACGAACATCGCCTGCCAGATTCGGGGCGGCGAGGTTATACTCCAGATTTTCGCCTGACCGAGAGCGGCATCTACCTCGAGCACTTTGGTGTCAGAAAAGCCAAGTCACCAATTGGCTTTGGAGAGATGCTTGTCACGGCGCCGTTTGTCGATCGCAAGGATTACCTAGAGTCGATGGAATGGAAGCGAAAAGTCCATTCCAGTTTTGAAACTCAACTCATCGAAACCTACAGCTACGAACGTCAAGAAGGCCGCCTCCTCGGGGCGCTGGCCGAAAAGCTTGATTCACATGTAACGCTGCGGCCGCGGCCGATTGAGACCATCTATGACCGCGTCGTGGAGATGGGGCATATCGATAGTTTTACGCAGCTGCTTGGCACGTTCCTGCTTCAGTTCAAGGGTGGCAGCTATACCCTGGCCGCATGCCGATCGAAGGCGGACAAGTTTAACATGGGCGAGCGCGGCAGAGCGTTTCTTGCGGTGTTTGACCCAGTGCTCCGCCAATATCAGCATGAATTGGGCGAGAGGATCGACTTCGAGGACATGGTTCTTCGGGCCGCTGGATACGTCGAGAGCGGGGCGTATCAAAGCCCGTTCCGGCATATCCTCGTTGACGAGTTCCAAGACATCTCGCAAGATCGGGCGCGTCTTGTTGGCGCCTTGAAGGCTCAGCATGAGGACGCCCGGATTTTCGCGGTTGGGGATGACTGGCAGTCGATCTACCGCTTTGCGGGTGCGGACATCCATATCATGCGCAGCTTTGGCCCCAAGTTCGGCGGCGAGTTCGGCCTCCAGAAGGATATCCATCAAGTCGTGGACCTCGGCCGGACTTTCCGGTCGGTGGACAAGATCGCTCTCGCAGCGCAACGGTTCATTCGTCAAAACCCCGCACAGATCGAAAAGACTATCATTCCGGCCGGTGCCGCAGAAGGCCCGGCGCTGCGTGTCGTTTGGACGAAGAAGGCCAAACAGGAGAATGAACTTCTTGAAACCTTGGCCAATCTGACGGAACTCAGGGCCGAGGATCGCGGGTCCGGCAAGGTGGCCAGCGTTCTTCTTTTGGCAAGGTATCGTCACGAGCGGCCCGACATGGCGGCTATCGGTCAAAAGTTCCCAAATCTGTCGTTGAGCTTTAAGACGATCCACGGCTCAAAGGCGCTGGAAGCCGATCACGTCGTCATCCTTGGGTGCAACAATGGCAAGTATGGTTTCCCGTCCGAAATCACCGATGACCCGATCCTGAGCCTTGTCTCACCGGAAGGAGAGCCATTCCAACACGCCGAAGAACGGCGGATCATGTATGTGGCAATGACCCGCGCACGCTCAACCGTCTCGCTGCTGGCGTCTGAAGCCGAGCCCTCATGCTTCGTTCGAGAATTGGTTTCAGATACTGAGTACGGTCTCGCGACATCGACCGGGTCGATGGCTGGACATGTGCCCTGCAGCGAATGCGGTGGGCGCTTGCTTCCAATGCCTGCCCGGGATAGCAGAGTATGGTTCCGATGCGAGCACCGCCTCATGTGCAGCAATTACGTGCCCGCCTGCAGTCATTGCGGGATCGGGATGCCGACGGTTTCGGGGCCTTCGGGGCCTTCGGGGATACTCGAATGCTCACATTGCGGTGCCAGCCACCATGAATGCCCCAAATGCTCGAATGGCTGGCTTGTAGAGAGACATGGGCGCTACGGCGATTTCTTCGGCTGCATCCGTTACTCCGATTGCCATGGAAAGGCCTCTGTGTCGGAAATCAAATCACGTGAGGCGGGACAAATTGAAGGGGTGGGCGACATCGAGCAGGCCGCTATCAGGCCGAGTGCCAAATCAAGATGACATTGTGAGCGAGAAATTCAGCTTGTCACAATCCCTGCGGCCCCGAGACAAAAGTTGATTGCTAATCAGGGTCGCGCAAACAAGAGCAGAAAGAGAAAGGAAAGTCAGTGTTTGGCCTTTTCAAGAAGGAAACCCAGAGTAAGCTTCGCGTCATGGGGCACGATTTGGATGTCGTTTCGATAACTCTAGGCGGAAAAATACTTTTCACTGGAGAAGCGGCCCGAAATTTTCCCAAAGACCACTTTGAGGGCAAGATCATGGAGGTCGCATTTGTTTGCAAATCTGGCAGCCCATATTTTGCCTATTATACCTGCCCGGATTACTACTTCGCGGTTGCAGCACCTGGTGGCTCTGCATCTTTTGGAGGGCCCTTCGAGACCGAGAAATTCCGATCAGCTGCATCGCAAGCCATCGGGGCCTTTCTGGTCAAATGTTTGAAGGACACCCTGAAGGTTGATGCTAGCCGGGAAATTGTCTCTTTCAGCCATAATAGCGCCCACACAAACGTCCTCGCTTATATCTCTTCGATGAGTAGCTGGGCCCCGATCCAGCACAACGATGCGGAAGGTGACGATGCATCTGAGAGAAAGGCAGCGGCCGTCGATAGTGGCCGGGTCAAACTGTCTGACGTCATCGCAGTAAACGAACTGTCTCCGTCAGCGTAGCGGCGGTGTACCATCCCGTGGCCGCACGAGCGGCTTCGCCCATTGGTCTGAAGCGTCGGACCCTTAGAATTGGGTTTCTCAAATGCGATGTTTGCTATGCTGCGCATCGCGGTCATTGATGTGATGCGCAGCGAACTTCCGCTCCTCGCCCACTCTGTCGCTGGCCCCTGCTGGCGATGGCTCGGGACGAGTGTCGAGTTTGGGCTGGCACCTGCCGAATGCAGGTGCAGTATCCGGCCACTGCCGGCGGTCGATGCGGGCTCGAACCCGTCATCTGGCCTTTTCAGTGGGCCACCACTACGCGCTTTGCGGGATGGAACGCGTCCGTCCCGGCCAGTCTGCTAGGCCGTGCAGATGCGCTCGGCCCTCGTGGCGTATTCGGTGTAGTTGCGCCAGAACCGTTCGTCGCGCGCGCGGTCGGATTGCCGGATCACCTGTGCCGCATGTGGATCGGTGTAGAATCCCACCGCGCGCCGCTGATCCGCTGACGACAGCGTGTCGTTCGCCACCGCCTGGATGCACCCGCACAGCGCCTGCGAGCGGGCCTTGCGATCCGATGTCAGGCAGGCATTCGACAGCGGGCCCGAGGCCATGGGTTGAACGGCGCGTGTATTGCCCTCGAACCGGTTCACGCCGCCACAGCCGGCAAGGCCGAGAATCACGCTGAGCAGAACGATTTTCTTCATGGCTGATCCCCAGATCATTCCGGACCGCCCGCAGTCGCGGTCATCAATATCATGGCGTGCTTGCCGCATCGACGGATGTTTTTCAATCACGGATATCACGGCCCCCGTGGCCGGAAAACGCACGGTATCGTCGCAGGGGGACGGCGCCCGGCAGGGTCGTGCCGATCCGTGTGGCCATGGCGCCCCGGCGATCCGCCGTGCAACGTCGCACTGGACCTTCGCCGCCAAATCCGCCATATCGGTGACATGCAATCCCGGAGGTTCTGATGGGTATTCTCGACACGCTGCTGCGCTCCGTGACTTGGTGGAACGGTCAGACGCTCAACACGCAGTTCTACACATGGCGCAATGGCGTCAGGGTTGGCGAGGACGCGCAGGGAAACATCTTCTACCAAACCCGGGACGGCAAGCGTCGCTGGGTGATCTACAATGGAGAGCCCGAGGCAAGCCGGGTCGATGCCGACTGGCACGGCTGGCTGCATCACACCTTCAAGGAACCACCCACCGAAAGGCCGCTGCCGCACAAGTCGTGGGAAAAGCCGCATATCGAGAACCTGACGGGGACGGCTCTGGCCTACGCGCCGGCCGGCTCGATCCGGCGCACGGCACCGGTGGAGCGGCGCGATTACGAAGCCTGGACGCCGGACTAGGGACGCCGCACATGACCGAAAGCAGGACCGAGAGTCTGGTCGGCGGTATCGTGCTGGCCGTTGCCGTAGGCTTTCTCGTCTATGCGGGCCAGACCACGGGCATGACCCGAAGCGGCGCGGAATACGAGCTTGGCGCGAGCTTCCGCAGCGCCGACGGGGTGAGCGTGGGCACGGATGTGCGCCTTGCCGGGGTCAAGATCGGTCGCGTGACCGATATCACGCTCGATCCTGAAACCTACCGTGCCGTGACGGTGTTTACCGTGGATGACGGCATCAAGGTGCCAGAGGACAGCGCCGTGTCGATCTCGTCCGAGGGGCTTCTCGGGGGCAATTATGTCGAGATCCTGCCGGGTGGCTCGCCGTTCTATCTCGCGGCGGGCGACGAGATTGAATTCACGCAAGGGTCGATCAGCCTCATCTCGCTCTTGACGCAGTTCGTATCGGGCGACGACGGTGCGTCGCAATGACGCGCGCGCTGCTGACCTGTCTTGTGCTGACGCTGGCCGCGCCCGGTGTCGCCCAGGAACCCGCAACACGCGGGCAGGGCGCGATCCTGCGCGGTCTCGACCGGGTCAACGGGCATACACAGGATTTCGACCTGTCGAATGGAGAGGCGGTAGAGTTCGGCACCTTGCGCGTGCGGCTGGACGAATGCCGCTACCCGTCGGAAAACCCCGAGGGCGATGCCTACGCATTCGTGACGGTACATGAAACCGTCAAGGACGAGCGGATCTTCTCGGGCTGGATGCTGGCCTCGTCGCCCGCGCTCAACCCGCTGGAGCATCACCGCTACGATGTTTGGGTTCTGCGGTGCAGGACATGACGCGGGTCGGGATCGAACCGCGTATCGGTGACGTCCACCTCTAGTCCAAGCGCGTGATGCAAGTACCGGCGATAGGAATTGCGCGGGATCTCGCGCCCACCCAGCCGCGCCAGATGCGGGGTGATGAACTGCGTGTCGAACAGTTTGAAGCCACAGCGCAACAGGTGGTCGGTCAGATGCGCAAGCGCCAGCTTGGATGCATCCGTGCGCCGCGAGAACATGCTTTCCCCGAAGAAGGCCCCGCCAATAGCCACGCCGTACACCCCTCCGGCAAGCGCGCCATCCTGCCGGATTTCCAGCGAATGCGCGTGGCCGGTCCGGTGCAGCGCCATGTAGGTCGCGTGGATCGGCCCGCTGATCCATGTATCGGGCCGGTCGGCGCAGCCACGCAGCACCCCCTCGAAATCGGCGTTGAGTGACGCCGCGTAGGCCCCCCGCCGCATGCGCCGCGCGAGGCTGCGCGAGATGTGGAATTCGTCCAGCGGCAGGATGCCGCGATATGGAGGATCGACCCAGAAGACATCCGGGTCGTCGCGATGCTCGGCCATCGGGAAAATGCCCGCCGCGTAGGCCTGAAGCAACAGCGCGGGGGTCAGCGCGGGTGCCATCGTCAGGCTTGCAGATTGGTTTCCAGCCAGTGTTCCAGCCAGTGAATGTTATAGTTTCCGGTCTGGATGGCCTCTTCCTGCAAGAGCGCATGGAAAAGCGGTATGGTGGTGTCCACGCCGTCGATGATCAATTCGCCAAGTGCCCGCGCCAGACGGGTCAATGCGCCCTGCCGGTCGGCCCCGTGCACGATCAGCTTGGCGATCAGGCTGTCGTAATGCGGCGGAATCTTGTACCCGTCATACAGCGCCGAATCCATCCGCACGCCAAGCCCGCCGGGGGCGTGAAACTGCGTGATGGTGCCCGGACGCGGCGCGAAATCGGGCAGCTTCTCGGCGGTGATGCGGACCTCGATGGCATGGCCGTTGATGCGCAGATCCTCTTGGCTGAACGACATCGGCAGGCCCTCGGCCACGCGGATCTGTTCCTGCACAAGGTCGACACCGAAGATCGCCTCGGTCACCGGATGCTCGACCTGCAGGCGGGTGTTCATCTCGATGAAGAAGAACTCGCCGTTCTCGTAGAGAAACTCGATCGTGCCGGCGCCGCGATAGTTGATGCTGGCGCAGGCCTCGGCGCAGATCGCCCCGATGCGCGCCCGTTCCTCGGGCGTGATGCATGGGCCGGGGGCCTCTTCCAGCACCTTCTGGTGGCGGCGCTGAAGCGAGCAGTCGCGTTCGCCCAGATGCACGGCGCGGCCCTTGCCGTCGCCGAATACCTGAACCTCGATATGGCGCGGGGTGGCGAGGTATTTCTCGATATAGACCTCGTCATTGCCAAATGCCGCCTTGGCCTCGGACCGCGCGGTGTGAAAGGCCCGTTCGAGGTCCTTGGGGCCTTGCGCCACCTTCATGCCGCGCCCGCCGCCGCCCGCGGTGGCCTTGACGATCACCGGGTAGCCGGTCTCGGCACACAGGGCCTGCGCGGCGTCGAGATCGACAATCCCCCCCTCGGAGCCGGGCACGCACGGCACGCCAAGGGCCTTCATCGTCTCCTTGGCGGTGATCTTGTCGCCCATGATGCGAATATGCTCGGCCGAGGGACCGATGAAGGTCAGGTCGTGATCCTCGACGATCTGCACGAAATTGGCGTTTTCCGACAGAAAGCCATAGCCGGGATGGATGGCCTGCGCGCCCGTCACCTCGCAGGCGGCGATGATCGCCGGGATCGACAGATAGCTGTCGGCCGAGGGCGGCGGCCCGATGCAGACCGATTCGTCGGCCATGCGCACATGCATCGCGTTGGCATCGGCGGTGGAATGCACGGCGACCGTCTGGATGCCCATCTCGCGGGCGGCGCGGATCACGCGCAGGGCAATCTCGCCCCGGTTGGCGATGAGGATTTTCTCGAACATGCGCGCCGGCCCCTATTCAATGATCATCAGGGGGGCACCATATTCCACCGCCGCGCCGTCCTCGATCAGGATCCGGGTGACGATGCCCCCGCGCGGTGCGGGGATATGGTTCATCGTTTTCATCGCCTCGATGATCAGCAGCGTGTCGCCCTCGCTCACGGTCTGGCCCACGCTGACAAAGGACGGGGCGCCCGGTTCGGCCTGCATGTAGACGCTGCCGACCATCGGCGAGGTCACGGCGCCGGGATGGCTTGTCGGATCTTCGACCGACAGCGGCGCGGCGGCCGCGGCGGGCTGCGCAGGCTCGGCCGCGGCAGGTGCGGGGGCCGCGCTGACCTGCGTGGTCACCGTCTCGCCGCGTCGGCTTACGCGGACGTTGAGGGTGTCGTCCTGTCCGTATTCGCGCTTGACCGACAATTCCGTCAGGTCGTTCTCGTTAAGCAACTCCGCAAGGGCCCTGATGAAGGCCACGTCCGATACATGGGATTCGTTCGACATTTGATTCCTCGGCCATAGCGACGTGGCCCCACTTCGGACGCGTCGCATTTTATTCACAGGGTGTATAGGGCAAGGCGCGACCTGAGAAAAGCCGCCATTATGACCGTATCCGGGCACAATGTCCCAATTCGGCGGCTTCGGGGCCCCATTCGGCCCGCCCGTGTGCTTGTTCTCGCCCCTGTTCGACGTTAGCAAGCCCCGTATATGCGGTCGCAGCCTACCCGCTCAAAACAAGGACGAACCATGAAGACGATTGTCATCTGCTCTGGCGGGCTCGATTCCGTGTCGCTGGCCCATCGGGTCGCGCAGGAAGATACGTTGATCGCCCTGCTCAGCTTCGATTACGGGCAGCGCCACGTGAAGGAGGTCGAGTATGCCGCGGCCTGCGCAGCCCGCCTCGGGGTGCCGCAAAAGGTCGTGGATATCCGCCAGATCGGCGCCGCGCTGTCGGGATCGGCGCTGACCGATGATGTGGCGGTGCCCGACGGGCATTACGCCGAAGACACCATGAAGATCACCATCGTGCCCAACCGCAACGCGATCATGCTGACGGTGGCCTTCGGCATGGCCGCGGCGCAAAAGGCCGATGCGGTCGCCGCCGCGATGCATGGCGGCGATCATTTCATCTATCCCGATTGCCGCCCCGCGTTCACCCGCGCCTTCCAGACCATGCAGGACGCGGCCCTCGACGGGGTGGCAGACGTGCGGCTGCAAACGCCCTATATCGATGGCTCCAAGGCCGATATCGTCGCCGATGGCGCACGCCACGGCGTGCCGTTTGCCGAGACATGGTCGTGCTACAAGGGCGAGACCCGGCATTGCGGGCGCTGCGGCACCTGTGTCGAGCGGCGCGAGGCGTTCCACCTCGCCGGGGTCTCCGATCCAACCGACTATGCCGATCCCGACTATTGGCGGGCGGCGATCGCCGAAAGGGGGGCGTGATGTACCGGATTACCAAGGAATTCCACTTTTCCGCCTCGCACCAGCTTGTCGATCTGCCTGCGACCCATCAATGCGCCCGGCTGCACGGGCATAACTACATCGTGGTGATCGAACTGGCGGCCGAGGATCTGACCGGCCACGGCTTTGTGCGCGACTACCACGACCTGGCAGAGCTGAAGGTCTATATCGATGACACGCTTGACCACCGGCATCTCAACGATGTGCTGGGCGACGATTGTGTCACCGCCGAACGCATGGCGCGGCATTTCTACGAGTGGTGCCGCGCCCGCTGGCCCGAGGTAACGGCCGCAAAGGTCAGCGAGACCCCCAAGACATGGGCGGAATACCGGCCGTGACCGACCTCATCCGCGTCTCGGAACTCTTCGGCCCCACCATTCAGGGCGAGGGGGCGCTGATCGGCCAGCCCACCGTCTTCGTGCGGACGGGCGGCTGCGATTACCGTTGCGACTGGTGCGACAGCCTGCACGCCGTCGACAGCGCCTACCGCGCGACGTGGACGCCGATGACGGCGGATGCCGTGATGGCCGAGGTCGCACGGCTGTCGGGTGACCGCCCCCTGATGGTCACGCTGTCGGGTGGCAACCCCGCGATCCAGCCGTTGGGGCCGCTGATCGAACTGGGCCATGCGCGCGGCTACCGCTTCGCGCTGGAAACGCAGGGCAGCGTGGCGCGCGACTGGTTTGCGGATCTCGACATGCTGGTTCTCAGCCCCAAGCCACCCTCTTCGGGTATGGAGGTGGACTGGGGCGATTTCGAGGCATGCCGCGACGCGGGCCGTGGCGCGCCAACCGTGCTCAAGATCGTGATCTTCGACGAGGCGGATTACCTCTGGGCGCGCGAGGTGGCGGGGCGCTATCCCGATCTGCCGCTCTACCTGCAGCCGGGCAATCACACACCGCCGCCACCCGACGATGACAGTGCCGTCGTGGATCAGGGCGGCATCGACGCCCGGATGCGCTGGCTGGTGGACCGGGTCGTCGGGGACGGATGGTTCACCGCCACGGTGCTGCCGCAACTGCATGTGACGCTCTGGGGGAACCAGCGCGGTGTCTGAAGGAGACCAGAAATGAACGACGACATCTACAAGGATCTCAAGCAGTTGGGCGGCGCGGCGCAGATCCCGCAAAACCCCGATGCGGCGGTGCTGGAACGGGTGCGGAACCCGCAGGCCGACGTGATCTACAACGTGCGCTTCACCGCGCCGGAATTCACCTCGCTTTGCCCGATGACCGGACAGCCGGATTTCGCGCATCTGGTCATCGACTACGTGCCCGGTGACTGGCTGGTAGAGAGCAAATCGCTGAAGCTTTACCTCACCAGCTTTCGCAATCACGGCGCCTTCCACGAGGATTGCACGCTGACCATCGCGCGCCGGCTGGTCGATTTCCTCGATCCCCAGTGGCTGCGAATCGGTGGCTACTGGTACCCGCGCGGGGGTATTCCCATCGACGTGTTCTGGCAGACCGGCACCTGCCCCGACGGCGTCTGGATCCCGGATCAGGGCGTGCCGCCCTATCGGGGGCGGGGCTGACGCACCGCGCCGCGCAGGTCAGGGCAGATCCGTCTCCGGCAATATGCGAAAGAACGCGCCCCCGGACCACAGGCCGAACCATCCGTTCTGCCGATCGCCGATCTCGGCCAGCCGGTAAAAGCTCTTGCGGTCGATCAGCGCGTCAAGTCCGGCGCGCACCATGACATAGGGCGACGGCTCGCCAGTGGTATCCGCATGGGTCACGCGTATCGGATGTTCCGGGCCGGCGGTGACGTGATCGCCGACATTGGTCTCGAAGGTCAGGGACATGTCCGGCCCGTCGCCCGTCACCTCGAAATCCACGGCCACAAAGGGCGCGTCCTCGACGGTGATCCCCACCTTTTCCACCGGTGTGACGAGAAAATAGGCATCGCCGTCGCGTCGCAGGATGGTCGAGAACAGCCGCACGAGTCCCGGCCTGCGAATCGGCGACCCTTCGTAGAACCATGTCCCGTCACGGGCGATCCGCATGTCGATATCGCCTAGAAAGGGCGGGTTCCACTCGTGCACGGGTGGTAGGCCGCGGCCCGTCGCGGCGCGCACAGAGGCGGCGATACCGTCGACCGAGGGCGTGGTGAGGGATTTGTCGCTCATTGGTTTTGCCATTCCTGTTACGCACGATATGTTGCTTTGTACGGATATAGAACCCTGAGGAGTTTTGCCATGAACGACGACCTCGATCTTCTCGCCGGTCTCGACGCGCTGGAGGGCAAGCTGGCCGAGGCGCGTCAGTCGATCACGCGGCGCTTCGTCGGTCAGGAACAGGTCGTGGACCTGTCGCTTGCGGCGCTTCTCAGTGGGGGGCACGGCCTGCTGATCGGGCTGCCGGGGCTTGGCAAGACGCGGCTGGTGGAAACCCTCGGTACGGTGATGGGGCTTGATACAAACCGGGTGCAATTCACCCCCGACCTGATGCCCGCCGACATACTCGGCAGCGAGGTGCTGGAGACATCCGACGACGGGGCGCGCGCGTTCAAGTTCATCGAGGGGCCGATATTCTGCCAGCTTCTGATGGCCGACGAAATCAACCGCGCCAGCCCGCGCACGCAATCGGCACTGCTGCAGGCGATGCAGGAGCGGCAGGTGACGGTAGCTGGCCAGAACCGCCCGCTGACCCCGCCGTTCCATGTGCTCGCCACCCAGAACCCGATCGAACAGGAAGGCACCTATCCGCTGCCCGAGGCCCAGCTCGACCGGTTTCTCGTCCAGATCGAGGTGCCCTATCCCGACCGCGACACAGAGCGCGCCATCCTCGTCGCCACAACCGGCATCGAAGACGAAGAGGCGCATGCCGTCTTCACCCCGGCCGGGCTGATCGACGCGCAAAGGATGCTGCGTCGCATGCCGGTGGGCGAGACGGTGATGGAAGCCATCCTCGATCTCGTGCGCGCCTGTCGTCCCGATGATCCAACCGCAAATGACCGGATCCGCGAAAGCGTGGCGTGGGGGCCGGGGCCGCGTGCCGCGCAGGCGCTGATGCTGACGGTGCGCGCGCGGGCGATGCTGCAGGGCCGGCTGGCCCCCGATGCGGGCGACGTGGCGGCGATGGCGCAGCCGGTGCTGGGGCATCGCATGGCGCTCAACTTTGCCGCACGGGCGCGGGGTGACAGGCTTGATGCGCTGATCGCGCGCACGGTCGAGGAAATCACGCACGCGCAGGCCGCTGCCTGATGTCCGACCCCGTCGCTCATCCTCCGCGTTCCGACGCCCTGCGTCCACGGGCCGAGGCCGAGGCCGCGCGCCTGCCGCCGCTTCTGGCGCGCGCCGAGCATCTGGCGGGGACCGTCCTGCTGGGCGAACACGGGCGCAGGCGGGCCGGGCCGGGGGATGATTTCTGGCAATACCGCCCGGTGCAACAGGGCGACAGCCGCCGGATGATCGACTGGCGGCGGTCCGCCCGCTCTGATGTGGAATTCGTGCGCCAGACCGAATGGCAGATCGCGCAAAGCGTCATGCTCTGGGTCGATCCCGCCGCCTCGATGCGGTTCACCAGCGATCCCGGCCTACCTGAAAAGGCGGATCGCGCGCGCTTGCTGGCGCTGTCGATCGCCGTGTGTCTGGTGCGCGGCGGCGAACGGGTGGGCCTGACCGGCATATCCCTGCCGCCGCGACGCGGTCAGGCACAACTGACCCGGCTTGGCCTCGCGCTGACCGAAGACAGTGCCGAGGATTACGCGATCCCCGACATGACCGGGCTGGTGCCGCAGGGGCGCGCGCTGCTGATATCCGATTTCATGGGGGATCTGAGCGGGCTGCGCCAAGCGTTGACCCGCGCGGCTGATCGGGGCGTGCGCGGCGTCGTCTACCAGGTGCTGGATCCGGCGGAAGAGGCGTTTCCCTATCGGGGACGCACCATCTTTGAAAGTATGGGCGGCAGCATGGCGCATGAGACGCTGAAGGCCGGAGATCTGCGCGACCGCTACCTCGCGCGGCTGGCCGAGCGCAAGGCCGAGCTTGCCGGTCTTTGTGCTGCGACTGGTTGGCGTCACGGCCTGCACCACACGGGCGACAGCGCGCAATCGGCCCTTCTGTGGCTGTACCGTGCGCTCGACAAGGGGGTGGCGGGCTGATGCTGGGATTCGCGGCACCCTGGCTGCTTCTGGCGCTCGCCGCGTTGCCGGTGCTGTGGTTCATCCTGCGCGCCGTGCCGCCGGCGCCGATCCGCCGCCGCTTTCCCGGCGTTGCTCTTCTGCTGGGGCTGACGGATGACGACACGGTGTCTGATCGCACGCCGTGGTGGCTGTTGCTGCTGCGGATGCTGGCGGTGGCGGCGGTGATCGTCGGGCTGGCCGGGCCGATCCTGAACCCGCGCGGCGAAGACGACATGGCCACGCGCGATCCGCTGTTGATCGTCAGTGATGCAAGTTGGGCCAGCGCCCGCGACTGGCAGGCGCAGATATCGGTGATCGACGGGCTGCTGGCCGAGGCGGGACGCGCCGGACGGGCCGCAGCGATCCTCGATCTGGCCGACCCCGATCCGCCGGTGTTCCAAGCCGCCGAGACGGTGCGCGCCCGCCTGCCGGGGCTTGCGCCCGCGCCGTGGGGGCCTGCGCCCGACACATTCGCCGACGCCGCCGACATGCTGGACGAAACCGGCATCGAGACGCGCTGGATCTCTGACGGCCTGAGGCATCCGGGCCGCGAGACGCTTTTGTCGGCGCTCGAGGCGCGCGGCCCCGTCACCGTGCATGAAAGCCCGCGCGCCATCTTCGGCCTGCGTCCCGCGCAGCTTTCGGACGGCATGGTGGACCTGACCGCGCTGCGCGCCCGACCCGGCCCGGCCCGCGAGATCACCGTCAACGCGCACGGGCGCGATCCGGCCGGCACGCCGCGTGTGCTTGCCACCCTGCCGATCCGCTTCGAGGACGGCGCGGCACAGGCCAGCGGCGCGCTGTCGCTGCCGCCCGAACTGCGGGCCCGCATCACCCGGTTCGAGATCGCCGGCATGGATCAGGCCGGCGCCGTGACATTGCCCGATGACGGGCTGAAACGCCGCGAGGTGGCGCTGATCGCGGGCCGCGAGGACCGCGAGGGGTTGGAGCTTCTGTCGCCGCTGCATTACCTTCAGCAGGCCTTCATGCCGACCGCCGACCTGCTGGACGGCGGCTTGATGGATGTGCTTCCGGCCAATCCCGACGTGATCGTGCTGGCCGATGTCGCGACGCTGTCGAACGCGGAAGAGACGGCGCTGACCGAATGGATCGATGCCGGCGGCGTGTTGCTGCGCTTTGCCGGGCCGCGCGTCGCGGCCAGTGACGTGTCGCGCCGGCAAGAGGCGCCGCTGATGCCGGTACGCTTGCGTGCCGGCGGCCGCACCGTGGGCGGCGCGATGAGCTGGGGAGAGCCCAAGACCCTTGCGCCCTTCCCTGATGGAAGCCCGTTCCGGGGCCTCGCGATCCCGGATGACGTGACGATCAATGCGCAGGTCATGGCGCAGCCGGACCCGACCCTGGCCGAGCGTGTGATCGCCCAGCTCAGCGATGGCACGCCGTTGGTCACGCGCAAGCGGATCGGGTCCGGGCAGGTCGTGCTGTTTCACGTCACCGCAAATGCCGAATGGTCGTCTTTGCCGCTCTCGGGCCTTTTCGTGCAGATGCTGGAACGGATCGCAGCCAGTTCGGCCATGGCCTCGCCGGACATGGCTGAACTGGCCGGCACGACGTGGCAGCCGGTCGAGGTGCTGGACGGCTTCGGGCGTCTTGGCGATGCCGGCACACGGGCGGGCGTCGCCGGCGAGGATCTTTTGCAGGCCGCGCTTGGCCCGGACCTGTTGCCGGGGCTTTACGACGGGCCCGAACGCCGCGTGGCGCGCAACGTGATCGGCGCCGACACGACGCTGGCGCCGGCCACATGGCCCGCGCGCATCCCGGTCGAGGGGCTGGCCCGCGCCCCAGAGCAGCCGTTGGGCGGGTGGCTTTTGGCGATGGCGCTGATCCTTCTGACCGCTGATATCGCAGCCTCGCTGGCGCTGTCGGGCCGGCTGTGGCCCGCGCGCGCCACGACCGGCACCGTGGCACTGCTGTGTCTCGTACTCGGTCTCGCCGCGCCGACGACAGCACGCGCCCAAGACTCGTCCCAGACCGATGAGGCCCGCGCGGTCGAGGCCACGTCAGAGGTCGTGCTTGCCCATGTGCTGACCCGCAACACGGCGGTGGACGATGCCGCCCGCGCCGGTCTGCGGGGCCTGAGCCGCACGCTGACATTCCGCACCACGGTCGAGCCCGCGGCCCCGATCGGGGTCGATCTGGAGAATGACGATCTGGCCTTCTATCCGATCCTTTATTGGCCGATCGCCACCGATCAGCCGATTCCGTCGGACGCGGCCTATGCCAAGCTCAACGCCTACCTGCGCAGCGGTGGCATGATCCTGTTCGACACGCGCGACGCGGATATCGCGGGCTTTGGCGCGTCGTCGCCCAACGGGGCCAAGCTTCAACGCCTTGCGGAGCCGCTCGACATCCCGCCGTTGGAGCCTGTCCCCGAGGATCATGTCCTGACGCGTACCTTCTACCTGCTGGGCGATTTTCCCGGCCGCCATCAGGGTCGCGATGTCTGGGTCGAGGCCGCTCCCCCCGATGCCGAACGGATCGAGGGGATGCCGTTTCGCAACCTCAATGACGGCGTCACCCCGGTGGTGATCGGCGGCAATGACTGGGCCTCTGCCTGGGCGGTTGACGAGAGGGGTGACCCGATCTTTCCCGTCGGGCGCGGCTACGCCGGCGAGCGCCAGCGCGAAATGGCCTACCGGTTTGGCGTCAACCTCGTGATGCATGTGCTGACCGGCAACTACAAATCCGATCAGGTGCATGTGCCGGCGCTTCTCGACAGGTTGGGACAATGACCGGCAGCGTGATCTTCGACCCGCTTTTGCCGATCTGGCTTATTGTGGCGCTTGTGGCCTTGGTCGCGGCGGGGCTTGGCCTTGCAGTGTGGCGGGGGCTGTCGGGCTGGGCGTTTCGCGCGGCGGCGGAGCTGGCGCTTCTGGCGGCGTTGGCGGGTCCGAGCTATCAACAAGAGGACCGGACCCCGCTCAGCGACATCGTCCTGCTGGTCGAGGATCAAAGCGCCAGCCAAGGTCTTGCCGACCGAACGGCGATGACCGCCGACATGGCCGACACGCTTGCCGACCGTATCGCGTCGCGTGACAACACCGAGATACGGCGCATCACCGTGCCCGACGCACCCGAGAATGGCGGCACGCGCGCGATGACAGCCCTGTCACAAGCCATGGCCGAGGAGCCGTTGGGGCGGATCGCCGGGGTGATCCTGCTATCCGATGGCCGTGTCCACGATATGGAAAGCGCCCCGGACATTCCCGCGCCGCTGCACCTTCTGCATAGCGGGCGCGCGGATGACTGGGACCGGCGACTGCGGATCGACAACGCGCCGGCCTTTGCCATTCTCGACGAAGAGGTACGCCTGACGCTGAGTATCGAGGATGATGGCGCGGCCCCCGAGGGTGTGACGGAGGTGCCGCTGGATATCTCGATTGACGGGGCGGATGCGCGCCGTTTCACCGTGCCCCTGGGCGAAGAGATCACCCTGCCGGTGACCCTGCCGCATGCCGGGCGCAACGTGCTGCAATTCACCACCCCCATGGCGGAGGGCGAGCTGACCGACCGCAACAACACCGCGCTTGTGCAGATCAATGGCGTGCGTGACCGCCTCAGCGTGCTTCTGGTCTCGGGCGAGCCGCATCCCGGCACGCGAACATGGCGCAACCTTCTGAAATCCGACAGTTCCGTCGATCTGGTGCATTTCACGATCCTGCGTCCGCCTGACAAGCAGGACGGGGTGCCGGTGCGGGAACTGTCGCTGATCGCCTTTCCGACGCGGGAACTGTTCCTTGAAAAGATCGATGACTTCGATCTCATCATCTTTGACCGCTACAAGCGGCGCGGAATCCTGCCCGGTCTCTACCTCGACAATATCAGGCAGTATGTCGAACAGGGCGGTGCGGTGCTATTGGCGGCAGGGCCGGATTTCGCCGGGGCCGAAAGCATCTATCGCGGCCCGTTCGAGCAGATCGTGCCCGCCCGCCCCACCGCGCGCGTGGTCGAAGAAGGCTACCGCCCCACCGTGACAGAGCTTGGCGACCGCCACCCGGTGACCGCCGGGCTGGTGCGCGAGTTCGGGCGCGACTGGGGTCGCTGGATGCGCCAGATCGAGGTGACACCGACCGGCGGCGACGTGGTGATGTCGGGTGCCGAGGATCGGCCGCTTTTGCTGCTGGACCGTGTGGGCGAGGGGCGCGTGTCGCTGCTGGCATCGGATCACGCCTGGCTTTGGGGGCGCGGGTTCGAGGGCGGCGGGCCGCAACTCGCTCTGCTGCGCAGGCTGGCGCACTGGATGATGAAAGAACCCGAGCTGGAAGAGGAATCGCTGCGCGCCGAGGCTTTGGGTCAGCAGATGCGCGTCATCCGCCGGTCGCTGTCGGACGAGGTGGGGTCAGTGACGATCACCACGCCCTCGGGCGAGGTGGTGGAACGCGATCTCGAAGAGGTCGCACCGGGCCGGTTCGAGACGCTTTATGACGGTCCCGAGATCGGTCTTTACCGCCTGGAGAACGGCGAGCAGAGCGCGGTGATCGGTCTTGGTCCGGCTGCCCCGGTCGAGTTCGAGCGTACGATTGCCACCGACGACGTCCTGCGCCCCGCGATCGACGCGACGAATGGCGGCGTGCAGGCGATGACCGACGGTGTGCCGCGCATCCGCGAGGTGCGGGCGGGCCGCCCGGCGGCCGGACGCGGCTGGATCGGTCTGACCCCGCGCGGGGCCTACGAGACGGCGAGCGTCAGCCAGATGTCGCTGTTGCCACCGTGGCTGGTTCTTCTGTTGGTGACGGGTCTGATCGTCGCCGGCTGGCTGCGGGAAGGTCGCCGGTAAGCGGTCACAGCGTGGCCCTGAGGTCGCGCTCTGGGCTTGCTCTTGACGCGCAAGACTGCGGCTGAGACCCTTAAGGCATGCATGAAAGGGATCGGGGCGCGACAGCGGCCCCATTGATACCCCCCTTGTGCCAGAGCGTTGTGATCCCGACCTAGGGAATACGAGAGGCGCCCAGTGCGCGAACACACCAGCCGGGTTGCCATGACATCCGACTGCCCAAGCGGGCGCTGTGGTCGGTCCTGGATTTACGAGTTCGAATCCTTAAAACTTGAAACATATCGGACAGGTTTTGCGTTAAAAGAGGCACAAACAGGCCGACAGGAACACAAACATACCCAGAATGACGGATTTTCTGACCATATCGTATCGCAGCAAGGGGGTCTTGACCGATCCGGTCAACGAGGTTGCCTCGATTGTCGCCCAAAGTCAGCCGAGGAACGCGGCGCTTGGTATCACTGGCATATTGCTCTTTGATGGCAGGTATTTCATGCAGACAATCGAAGGACCGCCCGCGACAACCACGGATCTTTTCCAGAGCATAGCCAATGATGACAGGCACGAAGATATCAGGCCCTTTGGAAGGCATGAACTCGAAGAGCGGGATTTTCCCGATTGGCACATGGAGCTGCTCGGCCCGGATGAAACGGCGCGGATCGTGCCCGACCTGAAAATGTTCGGTTTTTCGTATCGACGGTTGCGCGAAGTTCAGGCCATGGCGGCAGAGGTCGCAAAGCAAAAGCGCGCCCGGCGGACGTACCATTGACGGTCACGACCCCTCACCCCCGTCACGTGCCGCAAAGATAGCACAGCCCCGCGATGGCCCGGATACCAGATGCCGCCATGCGCCTTGACCACAGTGCGGGCGCATGGCTGACAGATGCGTCTCAGCGCCTCACAGGGGTCGCTTTAACCAGCGTGCCAGCACGCCGATGATCCCCTCGCGGAACATCAGCACACCGATGACGAAGATAACGCCCTGAATGATCGTGACCCAGGCCCCGAAGGTCGCCAGATAGTTCTGCATTGTCACGATGATGCCCGCGCCGACCAGCGGTCCGAAGATCGTGCCCATGCCGCCCAGAAGGGTCATCAACACGACCTCGCCCGACATCGACCAGTGCACATCGGTGAGCGTGGCCAACTGGAACACCTGGCTTTTGGTGGCACCGGCCACACCCGCCATCGTCGCCGACAGCGTGAACACAATGAGCTTGTAGCGGTTCACGTCGTAGCCGAGCGAAATGGCGCGCTGCTCGTTCTCTCGGATCGCCTTGAGCACCTGACCGAAGGGCGAATGCACGATCCGGTACAGCATGAGAATGCCGCCGAAGGTGATCACCAGCACGAAAAAGTAAAGTGCCATGTTGTCGGCCAGCGGGATCAGGCCGAACAGGTCGCCGCGTGGTACGCTTTGCAGGCCGTCCTCGCCGCCGGTGAAGTCCGCCTGAATCGCGATGAAATAGACCATCTGCGCAAAGGCCAGCGTGACCATCGCGAAATAGATCCCTTGCCGGCGAATCGCCAGGGATCCGATGGCAAGGCCCAGCACGCCCGCCGCCGCGGCACCGCACAGGATCGAAAGTTCCGGGGTCAGCCCCCAGACCTTGGCGGCATGCGCGGCGACATAGCTCGCGCTGCCGAAATAGGCGGCATGGCCGAACGACAACAGCCCGCCAAACCCCAGCAGCAGGTTGAACGCCGCCGCGAAAAGGGCAAAGCACATCACCTTCATCGCGAAGACCGGATAGACGAAGAATGGCAGCCCGATCAGAAAGACCAGCAGCACGGCAAAGATGATCTTGTGCAGCATGGGCATGCCGGCGGATTCTGCCACCGGCGCGGTGTCGGTGGTGTTTTGGTCCAAAGCCATCAGACGGGCCTCCCGAACAGTCCTTCAGGTTTCAGCATGAGGACGATCGCCATGATGACAAAGATCACGACGGACGACCCCTCGGGATAGAACACACGTGTCAGGCCCTCGACGATGCCGAGCATGTAGCCGGTCAGGATTGCGCCCATGATCGACCCCATGCCGCCGATCACGACCACGGCGAAGACGACGATGATAAGCTGCTCGCCCATTATCGGGTTGACCGAATAGATCGGCGCGGCCAGCACGCCGGCGAACCCGGCCAAGGCCACGCCGAACCCGTAGGTCAGGGTGATCATCAGCGGCACGTTGACGCCGAAGGCACCAACCAGCGTGGGATTCTCAGTGCCGGCGCGCAGGTAGGCGCCCAGCCGTGTCTTTTCGATCATGAACCACGTGCCGAAGCACACCAGAACGGACGCGACCACGATCCAGGCGCGATAGTTGGGCAGGAACATGAAGCCGAGGTTCTGCCCCCCCGACAAGACGTCGGGGATCTGGTAGGGCAGACCGGACACGCCGTAATAGTTGCGGAACAAACCCTGGATGATGAGGGCCAGACCGAAGGTCAGCAACAGCCCGTAAAGATGATCGAGATGGTAGAGACGTTGCAGCATCGTGCGTTCCAGCACCATCCCGAAGGCGCCCACGATCAGCGGCGCGAGGATCAGCGCGGGCCAGTAGCCGATACCGAGATAGTGCAGCAGCATCCACGCCACGAACGCCGCCGCCATGTAGAGCGCGCCATGGGCGAAGTTGATGATGTTGAGCAACCCGAAGATCACGGCCAGTCCCAGAGACAGCACCGCGTAGAACGACCCGTTGATCAGCCCCAGCAGAAGCTGGCCCAGCAGGACCTGCGGCGGTATTCCCAGAAGCTCGAACATTGCGGCTATCCTTGGCTTGGTCTCGGGATAAAGGGACGACCGCCCCCCGGTTCGGCCGGGGGGCGGTTCGCGTCAGCGCTTACTGCTTGGAAAAGTCACACTCTTCCAGCATCGGCAGGAAAGCATCCTCGCCGCTGATCGTCGCGATCTGCTTGTAGAGGTCCCACTCGCCGGTCGACTCGTCCGGTGACTTGACCTCGAAGAGGTACATGTCGTGGATCGCACGCCCGTCGCCGCGGATCGTGACCTTGCCGAAGAACGGATCGTCGATCTCCATGTCGCGCATCTGGGCGACCACGGCCGCGCCATCCTCGGCACTGCCAAGCGCCTCGACTGCCGCGAGATAGGCCATGGTGGACGAATAGGCCCCGGCATGGACCATCGTCGGCTTGGAGCCCATCTCGGCCTCGAAACGCTCGGTCCAGGCGCGGGTGTCCTCATTCTGGTCCCAGTAGAAGGCCTCGGTCAGTTGCAGACCCTGGGCCGTTTCGGGGCTCAGCGAGTGCACGTCCGTGACGAACATCAGCAGTGCCGCCAGCGACTGACCTGCTTGGGTGATGCCGAATTCCGACGCCTGCTTGATCGCGTTGACGGTGTCGCTGCCAGCATTCGCCAGCCCGATCACGTCAGCGCCCGAGCCTTGCGCCTGAAGCAGGTAGGACGAGAAGTCCTGCGCCGGGAACGGGTGGCGCACGCTGCCCATGACCTCGCCGCCATTCGCGCGGACGACTTCCATGGTGTTTTCTTCCAGCGAGTGGCCGAAGGCATAGTCGGCCGTCAGGAAGAACCACTTTTTGCCGCCCGCTTTGGTCACGGCGCCGCCGGTGCCATTGGCCAGCGCGGCGGTGTCGTAGGTCCAGTGCACAGTGGTCGGCTGGCATTGTTCGCGCGTCAGGTTGGTCGAGCCGGCGCCGGAAATGAGGAATACGCCGTTATTGTCGGCGGTGATGTCGGCCACGGCCAGCGCCACCGACGATGTTGGCACGTCGACAATGGCATCGACACCATCGGCCTCGAACCACTCGCGCGCGATGTTGCTGCCGACATCGGGCCTGTTCTGGTGGTCGGCCGAGACGACCTCGACGTTCAGACCCTTGCCGGCGGCGTCGAAATCCTCGACCGCCATCCGCGTGGCCACGGCCGAGCCTTCGCCGGACAGGTCCGCGTAGGTGCCCGAACGGTCGTTGAGGACGCCAAGCTTGACGTCGATGTCCTGGGCCAGTGCCGGTGCTCCGCTCACCGCGGCCAGTGCCGAGAAACCTATTGCGAGTTTCCTGATCATGTCTTTCCTCCTGATTTCGGCGCGCATGCGCCGTTGAACCGGGTGTCCGGGTTCAGACACCCAGATAGTCGTGCAGTTTCTGGGTATTCTCTTCAAGCTGATCGTTGGGGATCATGTCCACGACGCGGCCCTGATCCACGACGTAATGCCGATCGGCGACCGATGCGGCGAAATGAAAGTTCTGTTCGACCAGCACGATGGTGAACCCCTCGTCCTTGAGCGCGCTGATGGTGTGGCCGATCTGCTGGACGATGACGGGGGCCAGCCCCTCGGTCGGCTCGTCGAGAAGCAGCGTCTTGGCGCCGGTGCGCAGGATGCGGGCGATCGCCAGCATCTGCTGCTCGCCGCCCGACAGCTTGGAGCCTTGGCTGCTGTTGCGCCGCTCGTAGAGGTTCGGGAAGAGGTCATAGATACGCTCTATGCTCAGGCCGCCCTCGGCGATGCGCGGCGGCAGCATCAGGTTTTCCTCGACGCTGAGCGACGCGAAGATCCCGCGCTCTTCGGGGCAGAAGGCGACCCCCAGCCGGGCGATCTGGCGTGGCTGCTTGTCGATGATCTCGGTCCCCGCGAAGGTGACGGACCCGGTGCGTTTCCGCAGGATGCCCATGATCGCCAGCAGGGTCGATGTCTTGCCGGCCCCGTTGCGGCCCAGCAGGGTGACGACCTCGCCCTTGCGGACCTCGAAATCTATGCCGTGCAGGACATGGCTTTCACCATACCAGCCCTGAAGGCCCGCGACCTTCAACAACGCGTTGGACGGGTCACTCATGGCTCGCTCCGATATAGGCTTCGACCACTTCGGGGGCGTTGGAAATCTCTGCGTAGGTGCCTTCGGCCAGGATCTCGCCGCGTGCCAGGACGGTGATGCGGTCCGACAGGTCGGCCACGACAGACAGGTTGTGTTCCACCATGAGCACCGTACGGTTCTTCGCGATGCGACGGATCAATTGAGAGATGAGCTCGACATCCTCGCGGCCCATGCCCGCCATCGGCTCGTCCAGCAGCAGCATGTCCGGGCTGAGCGCGAGGGTCGTCGCGATTTCCAGCGCCCGCTTGCGGCCATAGGGAAGCGCCGCGGCGCGTTCGTTCGTCAGATCCGTCAGTCCGACCTCGTCAAGATGCCCCCTTGCCTGATCGTCAAATTGCGACAGGATCCGGTCGGACCGCCAGAAATCGTAGCTTTCGCCGCGCACACGCTGCAACGCGACCCGGACGTTCTGCAAGACGGACAGGTCGGGGAAGATGGCCGAGATCTGGAACGAGCGCACCATGCCCAGCCGGGCGATTTCGGTGGGCTTCATCCGGGTGATGTCGCGGCCTTCATAGGTGATCGTGCCGCGCGTCGGCTGCAGGAACTTGGTCAGCAGGTTGAAACACGTCGTCTTGCCGGCACCGTTCGGGCCGATCAACGCGTGGATAGATCCCTTTTCGATCGAAAGATCGACATTGTTCACGGCGACGAAGCCCTTGAACTCCTTCGTCAACCCTTTCGCTTGCAGCGCGATTGCCATCCCTACTCCGAATTGTCGTTGCCGCTGCCCTGCGCGCGTTCTGCATGCCCGGGGCGTTTCGATGGCAACGCTAACGTCTAATTCCAGGATGTAAACATCGATATCGTCTTTTGGGGATGTTCGGCCCCGATGTCTACTTTCGTCTGTTCGAGCTTCACAATCATGCGCTCTGGCTGTTTCCGATCATCGCCGCGCTGACAGGGGCTGCCTTGCCACGCCAAGCACGAGCGGTCGCGCCACGAAGATTGCCGGGCATGGTTTGCTTGCCCTTGCGCTTGTCCTTTACCCGTTTCCGGGTCTTGCGTTCGGGCGTCCCCTGGCACAGGCCGAAATTTTCGGCCTTGCCCCCTGATCCGACGGCCATCGCCTGTCTTGGCATGCTCAGCCTCGTCACGGCGGGTAGATGGACAGGTCTGCTGGTCGCCATCCCCCTGCTCTGGTGCGGGGTTGGCGCGGCGACATTGCTGACACTGGGCGAGCCGCAGGCATGGATTCTGATCGCGGCCGTGACCATGTAGGCGTCCGGCCGCGCAGCGACCATCGGGTCGCGGGCCTGATCGCGGACCGGAACACGAATGTCCGATGTTACCGCAAGCCAGGACCCGCGTGATACCGCGCGCCGCGACCGTTTTCGAATACCGAGGTCAGGCGCGTTTGACCAACCGTATCAGGAACAGCAGGATGACCGCCCCGATGGTGGCCTGGATGATGGCCCCGAACATCCCGCTGCCGATGCTCAGACCCAGCCTTGGCAGGATGAGGCTGGCCACGAACGCGCCGACGATCCCGACCACGATATTGCCAAGCAGACCGTAGCCGTTGCCCTTTACGATCAGCCCTGCAAGCCAACCGGCCACGGCCCCCACGATGAGTGCAACGAACAGACTTTCGAGAGCCATTTCAAGTCCTTCCAATCCATGCAGGCGTACCCGGCCATCCGGATGTCGTGCCCCATTGATATCTTGCGTCATGCGGCGACACCGCCGGTGAACCCGCAACAGTCCGCCAACGCCTATCGGTGTCGGGCTGCAATGGCAAGATCGCTGATATCCGCTTCTTGCCGTCCGGGCGTGCCCTTTGCCCTGCTGCGGCGTAGACGGCGGCCCCCGGCCCTTGCCGCCTGACCCTTCGGCGGGCACAAGAGGTCTGCAAGCTTTGGGATGGTCGCGAGAATGGACAAGGATCAAAACCGGGTGGTCGATCGTCTCTGCGGCCCCATGCTGATCGGGATCACCTGCCTGGTCATCTTTCACGAATGGCATGTCGTGGCATGGCTGGCGCCGGTGAAACCCGTCCTCGTGGTGCTGGTCGTCATCCTTCTTGCGGCGCAGGTCCGGATGTCGCGCAAGGCGTTTGTCGCGGTGGCCCTCGGTCTTACGCTGGCGCTGGCGGCCAGCGCCGCCGACTGGCACCGACCGGTTCTGGACGGTCTGCGCTCGGCGGCGTTCATCGCGGCGTTCTTCTCGGCGCTGTCGACCCTGCGCAATGTCGCCCAGACATCGCCTGCCGTGCAGGCGGCGGGGCGGTTCCTCTCGGGTCAGCGACCCGGTCGGCGGTATGCGGCCCTGACCGTGGGCGGTCAGGGTTTTGCCCTGCTGCTCAATTACGGCGCCATCCAGTTGCTGGGGGCTTTGGCGTTGACGAATGCCGGGTCCGAACCCGATCCGGAGGTGCGCGGACATCGCATCCGGCGGATGCTTCTGGCCATTCAGCGGGGCTTCGTGTCGACCCTGCCGTGGTCGCCCCTGTCCTTTGCCATGGCGATATCGATCAGCCTGGTGCCGGGGACAAGCTGGGCGCAGGCGATGGTGCCGGGGCTGGTCTCTTCGGCGCTGCTGGCCGGGGTCGGCTGGGGGCTGGACGCCGCGTTCAAGCCCCGGCTGCGCGTGCCACCCCGGCGTCAGACACCTGACGGTTCCTGGGCGTTGATGCTGCCGCTGGTGACGCTGCTGGGGGTTCTGGTCATCAGCGTGATCGGCCTGTCGGCGATCACGGATGTGCGGATCGTCGGGCTGGTCGTGGTCATCGTGCCGGTGATCGCGATTATCTGGCTGATGATCCAGCACTGGGCGCATGCGCCGGTCCGGTCGGTGGCGCGACGGGTCGGGGTTTACGTGATGCAGGAATTGCCGGGCTACCGCGAGGAACTCACGCTGTTGATGATGGCGGGGTATATCGGCACCGTCGGCTCGGCCCTGCTGGGGCCGCTCATGCAGCGTGCCGGGCTCGACCTGTCGGTGCTGCCGCCCTGGGTCATCCTTGTGGCCTTCGTCTGGCTGATCCCGCTGGCGGGGCAGGCGGGCATGAACCCGATCCTCGCCGTGACGCTGATCGCGCCGCTCATTCCCGGCGCGGACAGTCTTGGCGTGACACCGACGGCCATCGTCGTGGCATTGGCGGCCGGCTGGGCGCTGAGCGGGGCCAGTTCGCCCTTTACGGCGACCACCCTGCTGATCGGGTCCTTCGCGGGCATCAGCGCGCTGCGCGTCGGATGGGTGTGGAACGGCGTCTACACGATTCTGTGCGGGACCGTCCTGTCGATCTGGGTGGTGATTTACGCCTTCGTGTTGTGACGGGGCCGCGGGTGTCGGGCACGAGCGATTGTCACGTTGGGCCGCGCACGCGGGGATCGGGGGCCGTCGCGTCGCCGGATCCATCCCGATCAGGTGATGCGCCACGCTCTGCCTGTGGTTGTTGCCAAGCCTGATCCGGCCTGTCATACGAGTGCGGATGTTTTTCGACTGGCGGTCGAATTCCGAGACTGTCCGTAGCACAATGCGAATGCCGCGTGAGCCTTGATATCTATTACGACGGGCAATGCCCGTTTTGCACGCGCTATGTCCAGCTTTTGCGGCTGCGCGAAAGCGCGGGGCCCGTGACCCTGCATGACCTGCGCGACGCGCCGAAGGCCCGTGCCAGGTTCGCGGCGCTCGATCTCGATCCCGATAACGGGATGGTGGTGGAGACGGGCGGGCAGTTGTATCACGGCGACGAAGCCATGCACATTCTGAGCATGCTCAGCACGCGCAGCGGCGTGCTCAACCGGATCAGCGCGGGGATTTTCAGACACAGGCTGTTGGCGCGCGGCCTTTACCCGGTCCTGCGGGCGGGGCGGAATGCGACGCTATTTCTGATGGGCCGCGCGGCGATGCGCAGCCGCGATCCCGGCGAGGCGGCGCTTTTCGCCCTATTCGCGCGGTTTCTCGGGCTATTCGCTGTGCTGCATGTATTCATCTATTTCTTCCGCTATGCCCCGCTGACCCATCAGATCACCACGCTGCCCCTGCTGCTGCTGGGGCTGGTCATGATGTTTTCACCGGGTTCGCGCCGGCTTTTTGTGGCAACGGTGCTGGTTCTTGCGGTCGATGGCTGGTTGCAGGCACCGCTCTATTCCAATCACACGATCATCAAGAATTTTCTGATACTCACCCTGATCGCGGCCGGGCTGTGGCACTGGTTGCGGGGCAACAGTTGGGACCGCTTCTTCAGCGACATCCGGCCGGTTGGTCGTGTGCTTTTGCTGGTGATGTATACCTTCGGGATCTTCCACAAGATCAATACCGACTTTCTCGACCCGACCGTCAGTTGCGCCGTCGCGTTGTGGCGCGAGATGCCCGCACCGCTTGCGTGGGTCGATATCCCGGCCATGCACCATCTGGCCATCTACGGCACCTTCGTCGTGGAAGGGGCGATCATGCTGATGCTGATGGTTTCACGCTGGCGGCATTTCGGGATTTCGGCCGGGATCGGGTTTCACACGCTGCTCGCGCTTAGCGGATACGCCATGTATCCCACCTTTTCCACGCTCTCGATCGTTCTGCACACGCTGTTTCTGACGCCCGGCGCCGCATTGCGCATCACCCAAAGCCCTCTTTACGTTCGGCTGGACCAGCGCATCAACAGCCTTGGCGGGGTGGCCTTCATCATGGTCATGCTGGTTCTGATCGCGCTGGCGGCGGCCCTGCAAGATTTCACGCTCGTGGGCCTTGCGTGGTTGCTGCTGGTCGTCTGGCCACTCGCCGCCATCATCCTGCATGGGCGTCCTCAGGAGGCGGATGAAGAGCGGGGCTCGTTCTTCCTGTCCCGGCTTCCCGGTCTCAACATCATCAGTGTGCTTTTCTTTCTCAGCTGCGTGGCCCCGTATCTCGGGCTCAAGACCGCGCAGGCCATGAACATGTTTGCCAACCTTCGGCTGGAAGGCGGGGTGAGCAATCACCTTGTCTTGCCGGCGCCACCGGGCCCATTCGGGTATCTCGAGGATCTCGTCGTGATCGAGGAGGCGCAAGGTTCGGCATACCTCGAACGGCTGGCGCAAAAGGACGATCGCGCATTGGTTTATTACCATTTGCTGAGCGTTCTGGAAGAAACCCCCGATGCCAAGGTCACATTCACGCGAGACGAAGAGCGTGTCGGTCCGGTCACGGGGGCCGCGCTTCTGGCGGCTGACGGTGACATGCTTCACGCCGGCTGGGTGCGCAAGTTTTTCCATTTCAGGCCTGTCCAGACGGCCAGACCCACCCCGTGCGATTGATCCGCGGGCTCGCCTGTCATCGCTCGCGCGTTGGTGACATCCTTTGGCGAGGTGCGCGCGGATCATGTCGCGCCCCCGCAGGTCAGGCCGAACGAACGCGTGGCGGTCGCGGTGAAATGCGGGACGTCGACCGATGTACTGTTGGAACGGATTGTAGGCGCGTTCGAACCTAGTAATGTCGGACAAGACGTCGGGACCGACCGAAGGACGGAAAGAGAGGCACGTGTGAGCGACCCGGTAACTTATGAACTGGACGATGCGATCGCAGTCATCACCATCGAAAACCCGCCTGTCAACGCGATCGGCCATGCCGTGCGCGTCGGGCTGGTGGCCGCGCTTGATCGCTTCAAGGCCGAGCCGGCGGCGCGGGCGGCATTGATCCTGGGGGCGGGCAAGCTTTTCGTTGGTGGCGCCGACATCTCGGAATTCGGCAGGACGCCGCGCGATCCGAAATTGCGCGAGATCATCAAGCTGATCGAGGCGTCACCGCGACCCGTTGTCTGCGCCATTCAGGGCGCGGCCCTTGGGGGCGGTCTGGAACTGGCGCTTGGCTGCCATTACCGATTGGTGACGCCCACGGCCCGGCTGGGCCTGCCAGAGGTCAATCTGGGCCTTGTCCCCGGCGCTGGTGGCACGCAGCGTCTGCCGCGCCTGATCGGGATCGCCGCCGCGCTGGAAATCATCCCCGCGGGCGGGACCGTAACGGCCCGTCGCGCGATCGAACTGGGGCTGGCCGACCGGCTGGCCGAGGGCGAGACCCGCAGCGTCGGTCTGTCCTATGCCCGCGAACTGGTTGCGCAGGATGCCGGGCCGCGCCCGGTCGGGGCGATGCCCTGTCCCCGGCCCGACCCGCAGGCGCAGGCGCAGGCGCGGACCAAGTGGCACCGCAAGGCGCCGGGCGAGGTCGCGCGCCTTGCCGCCATCGACGCCATCGGTGCGGCCGGTCATATGCCGATTGCCGAGGGGCTTGCGGATGAACGGCGCATTTTCGACGCGATGATGGCGACCCCGCAGCGCGCCGGCCTGATCCACGCCTTTTTCAGCGAGCGCAAGGTGGCCAAGCTGCCGGAACTCGACGGCGTTGCGCCGCGCGAAATCTCGGCCCTTGGTGTGATCGGTGGCGGGACCATGGGTTCGGGCATCGCCACGGCGGCGCTGCTGGGCGGGCTGCATGTGACACTGATCGAACGCGATACCGGTTCCGCCGACAGGGCCGTCGCCACCATATCCCGCAATCTCGACGGTGCGGTGAAACGTGGCAAACTGACGGTCGAACAACGCGACACGATCCTGTCCGGGGCGCTTGGCACCGCGACGGAGGTCGATGCGCTTGCCAGCGTCGATATGGCCATCGAGGCGGTCTTCGAGGACATGGACCTGAAACGCGCGGTCTTTGCCGATCTGGACCGGGTTCTGAAGCCCGGCGCGGTGATCGCCAGCAACACGTCCTACCTGGACGTGGCAGCGCTTGCCGCCGGGACATCCCGCCCGTCGGACGTGATCGGGTTGCATTTCTTCAGCCCCGCGCATGTGATGAAGCTTCTCGAGGTTGTCGTGCCGGACACGACAGCACCCGATGTCACCGCGACGGCCTTCGCGCTTGCGAGGACATTGGGAAAGATCGCGGTGCGGGCCGGGGTCTGCGACGGCTTTATCGGCAACCGTATCCTGTCGGCCTATCGCGCCGCCGCCGATCGCATGGTGCTGGCAGGTGCAAGCCCCTATCAGGTGGACCGCGCCGTGCGCGCGTTCGGCTGGCCCATGGGACCATACCAGATGGCCGACATGGCGGGGCTCGACATCGGTTATGCGACGCGTCGGCGCAAGGCCGCAACCCGTGATCCGCGCGATATCGTGCCCACATGGGCCGACACGTTGCACCACATGGGCCGCGACGGACAAAAGACAGGCCGCGGGTATTACATTTATGCGACTGACCGGACCGGCGAGGAGGATCCCGAGGTCCTCGCCCTTGTCGAGACGGCCCGGGCCGAGCATGGCGTGACGCCGCGCGCGTTTTCAGACGCCGAGATCCAGCGGCGCTACATGGGCGCGCTGATCAACGAAGCTGCCCGCGTGCTGGAGGACGGTATCGCGCGCCGGCCGCTCGATATCGACGTCACGTTCCTTCATGGATACGGCTTTCCACGCTGGCGCGGCGGTCCGATGCACTGGGCCGATGCCGAAGGTCTGTCCGGGCTGCTGGCCGATATCGAGACATGGGCCAGAGAGGATGCGTTCTTCTGGCATCCCGCGCCGCTGCTGCGCAGGCTTGTTGCCGAAAACCGCAGCTTTGCCAGCCTGAACGACTGAGACACCCGGATATCCGGGCCGGTCACCGCGTCGGTGGCGCCCCGTTGCAACGTGCCTGTCGCGAGGTCGCACCGACGGGGGGTGGTGCACACGCGTCAGACCGTCGACCTCAAGGCGATGCCGGTTCGGGTGCGGCTCTGCCCCACGTGTTACCGACAGGCCGGGACGGCGGGCGGGCGGCGGTCAACAGTAACGCTCTGGCCCGTTCCACTGCGTTTCGCTGTAGCGGTCCCCATGCGCCCAGCCGCGGGGCAGGGCCGTCTCGATGGCGGCGATCGCGTCGGGGCCAAGATCCAGGGTCATCCCGTGCACGGCTTCTGCGAAATGATCCGGGCTGCGGGTGCCCGGGATCGGTATGACGCTGTCGTCCTGATGTAGCAGCCACGCCACCGCGAGCGCCGCGGTCGGCACGCCCATATCCGCCGCGACGGCGCGCAAGCGATCGGTGGCCGCGATATTTTCGCGCAGGTTCGTTTCTGTGAAGCGCGGGTTCACGCGCAAAAACGCCGAGGCTGCCACGCGCCCCGCATCCGGCGGGGTATCCGTCAGAAGGCCGCGCCCCACCGGAGAAAAGGCCACGAGGGCGGTGCCGTGCCGCGCGCAGGCCTCGACGAGGCCCAGTTCCGGCGCGCGTGTCGACAGCGAGTATTCCGACTGTACCGCCGCGACGGGATGGATGCGCGCCGCACGATCGAGCGATGCCGGCGCGATTTCAGAGAACCCGAAGCCCCCGATCTTGCCGGTTTTCTGAAGTGCCGCAAGCGCCTCTGTCACCTCTTCGATCGGGCGTTCGGCCTCGCGCCGGTGCACGTAGAACAGATCCACCCGGTCGACGCCCATCCGGGACAGACTGTCATCCAGCGCGGCGGAAAGGTATTCGGCGCTGTTGTCATAGACGCGTGCGCCCGTGTTGTGATCGGTGCGTATGCCCGCCTTGGTCGCGATGCGGAACACCGGCCCGCGATCGGCAAGATACCGTCCGATCACCTGTTCCGAATGCCCGTTGCCGTACACGTCAGACGTGTCGAGATGATCGACGCCAAGGTGGCGGACCCGGTCGAGAAGCTCGAAAGCCTCGGTCTCGCTGGACGGACCGTAAAAGCCCGAGATGTTCTTCGCGCCAAGACCGATGGCCGAAACGGTCGGCCCGGCCGCGCCGAGGGTACGGGTTTTCATAGCGTGATCTTCCTTTGGAGGTGAGCGGTGGACAACGTCATGTTGCCCCCGGTGCCAAGTGGCGGCAGCCGACACCCGTCCGGGGCCGACCCACCGGCCGCGGATGCGCCGGCGTCCCGCTGTCGCGTCACGACATGCATGGTCTGACTAGGGCGCGGTTCGGGTCCGGGCGTCATTGCGCGGACATCGCCGCCGCAACCACGTCGATCCCGGCCCGATCGAGCAATCCCGCAAGGTCCTCGGGTTCGGACCCGGCCGGGGCCAGCGGATCGCGCGGCACAAGACGGTGCCGCACCACCATCCGGGCGAGCACTGCGCGGTCTTTGCCGGACTGGCCCCGCAGGTGGGCGGATTCCCACGCCATGAACACGGCCGACGCAGCCGAGTAGAGCGCCGAGGCCGCGCGACGCGTCTCGACGTCCGCCCCGGTTTCCGACACCTCGCGGGTCAGCGCGACGGCGCGCGCGACATGGGGGGCAAGCTCTTGCGACAGATCGTCGTCGCATTCGGCCAGCCGCGCGGTGAGGTAGGCATCCAGCGCGTCCAGCGCGCCGGCGCGGCGCACAGCGCGTGCGACATCGAGCGCGATGATGTTCGACGTGCCCTCCCAGACCGAGCCGAGATGCGCGTCGCGCAGCACGCGGGCATCCGAGAACTCCTCGATATAGCCGCATCCGCCACGCACCTCCATCGCGTCCCCGGCCACCTTGCGGGCATCGCGGCATGTGCGGAACTTTACCAGTGGTGTCAGGATCCGCAGCACCCGTGCCGCGTCCGCATCACCGGCATCGGCTGCGTGCAGGACGCGGGCGGTGTGCAAGACCATGCTGCGACCCTGCTCTGTCGGTACAAGCATCTTGGCAAGCTGTCGCCGCATCAGGGGTTTGTCGATCAACCGTCCGCCGAAGGCCTGTCGGTGCCGCGCGATGAACAGCGCCTCGCCCACGGCGCGGCGCATCAGGCCCGCGCTTCGTACGCCATTGGCCAGGCGCGACATATTGATCATGTCCGTCATCTGCTTGAAGCCGGCACCGGCCTCGCCCACAAGATAGGCTGTCGCGCCCTCGAGGGCGATTTCGCCCGAGGCCATGGACCGCGTGCCCATCTTGTCCTTGAGCCGCAGAATCCGGTAGCTGTTGAGGCTGCCATCGGGAAGATGACGCGACAGAAGAAAGAGCGAAAGCCCCTTCGTGCCCGCCTGGGCCGCGCCGTCGCCGTCCGGCCGTGCAAGCACCATCGCGAGCGCCGCGTCCGGGTTCGAACAGAACCACTTGTCCCCTGTCAGGCGCCATTCGCCGTCCTGTTGCCGGGCCACGGTCTCGATCTCGCCGACATCCGATCCGGCGGCCTGTTCGGTCATGAACATCGCGCCCTGGAACAGCGTGTCCATGTCCTGCGATGTCAGCCGGTCGAAAAAACGCGAGACCAGTGCCGGATCCCCGAATTTCACCAGCGTCCGTGTCAGGCTGTCGGTCATCGATACCGGGCAGCAAAGGCCGAATTCGGCCTGCACGAACAGGTAGGTAAGCGCGTATTTGGCGACCGGGTGCGCGGTGCCGGGCGCATCGAACACGCCCGCCCTGTGAGACATCGCCGCAAGCCCGAAACGGCCAAAGGCGATGCTTTCCAGCTCTTCGTAGGCGGGGTGTTTCACGACCGTCTCTGCGCGGGCGCCGGTGCGATCGCGCGGCTTGAAGACCGGCGGGTTGTGATCGGCGGCCAGCGCAAGATCCTCCAGCCGATCGCCGACAAGAGCGCCCATTCGGTCGAGTTCGGGCAGGATGCGCGACTGGCTGTCCTGCGGCAGGTAGATTTCCATCAGGTCTTCAAAGACCGGGTCGGCGCGATAGGCATTGGTGCCCCGGCTGTCTGGTATGTTGTTCGAGTTGGTGTCCGTCATGCTGTCTCTTTCCGGCGCGATCCGTCCCCGAGCCGCGCACGGGCGAGATCGTATTCCTTGGCCAGTCGCGCGACGATCTGTTCCGCAGGCTCGATCGCGCGCGACTGGGCGACGGCCTGTCCCGCACTGAAGACGTCCTTCCAGGCCTTGGGTCGGTCCGGATCGGTCTTTGCGGTCATGCGGCGCGGCTGCGCCTGGCGGGCCTCTTCCGGGTCGATGCCGACGGCCTCGACGCTTTCGGTCAGGTAGTTGGCATGGGTGCCCGAAAAGAGCGGTGTGTAGACGATGCCGTCGGTCTCGGCGCGCACGATCATCTGCTTGTGAGGGTCGGGGGCGATCGCCTCGAAGCTGGGGATGAACACGGTGCCCGCATAGGCAAAATCGCAGCCCAGCACCTCGGCGGCGAGAACCGCCCGACCATTGGCGATGGCCCCCGATAGCACGAGCGGGCCATCCCAGTCGGCGCGCACCTCCTCGACCAACGCGAAAGGGTTGAGCGTGCCCGCGTGCCCCCCCGCGCCGGCGCTGACCAGCACAAGGCCGTCGACACCGGCCTTGGCGGCCCGGCGGGCGTGGCGCGCCTTGATGACGTCGTGAAAGACCACGCCGCCATACCCGTGCACTGCCTCGACCACGATATCGGGGGCCGAAAGCGATGTGATGACCAACGGCACCTTGTGGCGCACGCAGGTCGCCAGATCCTCGTCCAGCCGTTCGTTGTACTGGTTCACGATCAGGTTCACGCCATAGGGTGCGGGCGTGCGGCCGGTCTCTGCCTTGAAGGCGGCAAGGCTGCGTTCGATCTGGGTCAGCCAGACGTCAAGCTCTGCGGCGGGCCGGGCGTTCAGCGACGGGAACGTGCCGATGATCCCCGCGCAGCATTGCGCGACGACCAGATCGACACCGGAGGCGAGAAACATGGGCGCGCCGATGAGCGGCAGCGCAAGATTTGTCTTGAGTGCGGCGACGGGATCAGGCTTGGTCATGTGTCTCCTTCACGGCTGCGCCGTGCCCCGGCGTCACGGCTTGGCGCGTCGCCGGGATCGGCGGCACAACACCCGGCGCCGCGATGCGGTCTGGCCTGCGCGCGGCGCTATCGCATGTCTGGATATGCATGTGGTCTGTCATGGCGCCCCCCGGTGTCAGGTCCGGATCCTGTCACCGGTCACCGCCTGCACATCCGCAAGGCTGTTGCCCGGTGCCAGTTCGACAAGGTGAAAGCCGGCCTCGGTTATGTCGAGCACGGCAAGATCGGTGAACACGCGCGAGACAACCCCAAGCCCGGTCAACGGATAGGTGCAGCTGTCCAGCAGTTTCGGGCGACCGTCACGGTCGGTATGGCGCATCATCACGAAGATCGTCTTCACGCCCGCGACAAGATCCATCGCGCCGCCCACGGCCGGGGGGAATGTCTCGTCCAGCGTCGCCCAGTTCGCAAGGTCACCGTTGCTGGCAACCTGGTAGGCCCCCAGAACGGCGATATCGATATGGCCACCTCGCATCATCGCGAAGCTGTCGGGGTGGTCGAAATAGGCGGCGCCGGGCGCCGCGGTGACGAAACGCTTGCTGGCGTCGATCAGTTCGACATCCTCTTCGCCCTCGGGCGGGGTGGGGCCGACGCCGATGATGCCGTTTTCCGAGTGATAGATCACGTCGCGTCCCTCGGGGACATGGCTTGCGACATGCGTGGGCTTGCCGATCCCGAGATTGACGTAGCTGCCATCGGGGATGTCTTGCGCGACGCGGGCGGCAACTTCGGCATCTGTGAGCCGGACAAGGTCTGGCGGGGTTGGATTGGTCACGGGCGCACCTCATACTGCACGACGTTGTCGACGAAGATCCCAGGCGTGACCACACGCTCGGGATCGAGCGGTTCGCCGGAGATCTCGCGCACTTCGGCGATGGCGTGACCGGCAGCCATCGCCATGACCGGATTGAAGTTCCGCGCGGTGGCATGGTACCCGAGATTGCCCCATCTGTCGCCCCGATCGGCGCGCAGAAGCGCGAAGTCGGCGGCGAGCGGTGCCTCCATCACGTAGCCCCGGCCATCGATCATGCGTGTTTCCTTGCCCTCGGCAAGGCGCGTGCCATAGGCCGTGGGCGTCAGGAACCCGCCGATGCCGGCGCCAGCCGCGCGAATGCGTTCGGCCAGCGTGCCCTGCGGCACGACCTCGAGATCGATTTCGCCGGCTTCGTAGCGTTTCTCGAACCAGATCGACCCCGGCGATCGCGGGTACGAGCAGATCACCTTCGCCACGCGGCCGGCCTTCAACAGTTTGGCGATCCCGGTCTCTCCGGCTCCGGCATTGTTCGAAATGATGGTCAGCCCCGACGCGCCATGTGCCAGCAGCGCGTCGATCAGTCCGAACGGTATGCCCGACGATCCGAAGCCGCCGATCATGACCGAGGCTCCGTCACCGATGGGCGCGACCGCGGTCGCCAGATCGCTTACTCGTTTGTCCAAGAAGGCCTCCTCATGTCTTTGCCGTGTTTTGACGGCGTTGCAGGACCAGATTGACGACGATTACCGCGACGAGCACCGCCGCCCCGGCCACGCCGGTCATCGGTTCCGGAACGATGATGAGAATCCCCCCGATGCCGAACAATATGCGGCTGATCCAGCCGACCTGCCCGATGCCATAGATCCAGCTCTCGAAGGCCGACGTCACGGCCCAGAGCGCGATCAGGGTAAGCGTGATCCGTCGCACGATGTCATACCAGTGCCCCTCCATGATGAGCGCGGGATCGTAGACGAAGATGAATGGCAGCACGAAAAGCGGCAGGCCAAGCCGCATGGCGGTGAACGCGGTTTCCATCGCGTTCGCCTTTGCCACGCTTGCCGCCGTGATCGCGGCCAGCGCGACTGGCGGGGTGATATAGCTCAGCATGCCCCAGTAGAGGATGAAGAGATGGCTTGCGATCGGGTTGAGCCCCGCCTGCACCAACGCCGGAGCGAGCAGGATCGACAGGAAGATATAGCACGCCGTCACCGTCATCCCCATGCCAAGCACGAAGCTGGTCAACGCGCCAGCGATCAGCATCAGGGCGGTGTTGCCGCCCGCATAAAGCAAAAGTTCCCGCGAGAAGGCACCGGCGACGCCGGTATAGGACAGCCCGCCGACCACAAGACCGATACCGGCCAAGATCGCGACGAGGTTCGCGATGTTGCGCGTTGCATCGAGCAGCAGGTCCCTTGCGCGCGTCAGTGTCAGCCGCGTCGCGGGGTTGAACGCCGTGGTGACCAGCATGACCGCCGAGGCATAGTATGGGGCGCGGCTTTCCATCCGCAGCGCCATCAGAACGTAGATCAGCACCGCGAGCGACAGAAGATACGGCCAGCCGCGCATCAGCACGGGAAGGATCGCGGGTGTTTCGCTGCGCGGCAAGCCGTCGAGGCCGCGGCGCGCCGCGTACATGTCCACCTGCAATAGCAGCGCCACGTAGAACAGCAGCGCCGGGATCAGGGCCGCGATCACGATGGTCGCGTATTGCACGCCGATGAACGACGCCATGACAAAGGCCACCGTGCCCATGACGGGCGGCATCAGCGTGGCCCCGGTCGAGGCGCAGCTTTCCACGGCGGCGGCGTATTTTGCCGGATATCCGACCCGGCGCATCGTCGGGATCGAGAATGGCCCAGAGGTCAGGATGTTGGAGATGACGCTGCCCGACAATGACCCGAGAATGCCCGACCCGAGCACCGCGACCTTGGCCGGGCCGCCGCGCCGGTGGCCCAGCAGGGCCGAGGCGAATTCCATAAAGAAGTCGCTGCCCTTGGTGATGACCAGAACGGAACCGAAGATGACAAAGCCGATGACCAGCTCGGCCACCACCTGCATGGGGATGCCGATGATGCTTTCGACGCCGAGGACGTGGGCGCGCACCGTCTCGACTGGCGAGAACTGCGTGCCCCACAGAAAGCCGGGCATGTAATCGGCAAAAAGCGGGTAACTGCCGAAGATCAACGCGGTGACCAGCAGGATCGGCCCGCCCGCGCGGCGCACCCCCTCGAGCACGAGCAGCAACAGGATCGTCGACATGAGGTCAGCCATCGGCGGAGCGTCATACTCCCAGCCCTTCTGGATGATTTCGAGCCCGTGAAATCCGAGGTAGCCCGCACTCATCAGCGCAAGGCCCGCGAGCAGCAGATTGACCCAGAGCAGTCGATCGGCCAGACGCGGGCTGATCGGAAGTGTCAGGAAAGCGGCCGCAAGGAATATGCCGATCAGGTAATAGAGAAAGGCGTTGCCGAGCGGCTGAAAGTTAAGAAAACCAAGCAGGAACTGCTGGTTCACGGCCATGACGATCCCAAGCGCGCCGAGACACATCACGAGCACCTGAATGGCGAGAGGTCCGGTCGGCTTTGGTTTGTCGGTTGCCGTTGCCCCGGAAGACCCGGCAGAGGACATGTCGGGGCGATCGTCACCGCGATCTTTATCGGCACTCATGGCGTCACCTGGATTTTGATGGGATCATTCGCCCCCGGCGTCAGTGCGCCGGAGGCGACGAGATGCGCGTCACGCAATTCCGCTCATTTGAGGGACGAGATCACGTCCTGACGGCGTTCCATCCACCCTTCCGAGAATTCCTCCTCGGACAGGTCGCCGTTCTCGGCCTTGAACTCGCCCCAGGCGTCGACCAGGGCGTCCATGCGGGCCTGACGGTTCTCGTTCCACGCCTGATGCTCTTCGGTCCAGACCCCGATCTCCTCGAGATACCGCACGGCGCCCTCATGGAACGGGACGTCGATCGCCGGCGTTCCGGACATTTCGAGATCCCAGCGGCTCATTGCCGCGGTGCCGTCCTTGTACATGTCGTAGGTTTCATCGAGCGCCTTGATGAAGGTATAGACCTCGTCCGCGGACTTGTCGGCCGTGGTCGTGATGACGGGATAGCGATAGGCGGCCATCTTGGCCGTCTCGCCCTCTTCCAGGCCCGCGGCCACGTTCTCGTCCGTCGGCCCCATGATCGGCAGCACTTCCAGAAGCCGCTCCCAGCCTTCCTCGTTGTCGGGTTCCAGCGGCGCGTAGTGGATACCCCGCGGGCTCTCGGCCAGTTCGTACAACTGGCTGGTCGTCGGTGTGGTACATGTCGCGTCGGACTCGTTGCGGGTCATCGACGACATGGCCGAGCTGTAGGTCGGGAAGGTGATGACCTCCACGTCGTCCAGCGTCAGGCCGCCAAAGGAGAGGATCGCCTCGCATTTCACGTTGACCGAGGGGTTGCCCGCGACAAAGGCGATGCGCTTGCCCTCGGCATCCTCGACGGTTTCGATACCCGCGTCGCCCGCGGCGATGAGCGTGATGCTGGCGGGCCGGCCGGCGACGGCGCGAAGCTGATGCGGTCCCCACTCAGGCACCGAGAAGTCATACGCCCCTTCGCCAAGGAAGAACGCCTCTGTCGCGAGAAAGGCATAATCGGCGCGATCCTGAAGCAACGGCTGCAGACGTCCGATGCCGCTGCCCGAGGGCTGAATGCGCACCCGCGTGCCGAATTCCTTGCCGAACGCGTCGGCAATTGCAGATGCTTCGGCATAGCCCGCCGACCCGACGTCATAGGACGTCCAGGCCATCGTCGATGGCAGTTCCTGCGCCGATGCCATGCCGACCGTGGCCAGCAGTGTGGCTGTTCCCAGCCGGGCGTGTGTGGTAAGTTTCATGGTTGGTTTCCTCCCAGTTTTTTACAGGATCGATACGCCCGCGTACAGAATCTCTCCTCTTGATCTGCACGCGAATGCTGCGACAAAAGCCACGTCGAACCTGCGTTCAGTGATACCGGCTCGCAGGATGACTGGCAAATGTTTAATTTGAAAAACAACGTGTTCATAACAGGATAACCTTGGTCTCCGGCATGTTCTATCGACCCGCGAAGTGCGGCGCGCGCTTTTCGAAAAAGGCCGCGCGACCCTCTGCGGCGTCGGCGCTGTTGAGAAGCATCGGTTGAATGCTGCGCTCGTAGTCGAGCGCGGCCGCGACGTCGCGCGCGAACCAGTCGGTCACGAAGTGCCGCGGCAAAGGGGCCTCTGCGGCCTCGTCACGGGCCAGCTCCACGGCCCGGTCGCGCGCGGTGCCGGCGTCGCACAGCAGATCGACCATACCGATGCGTTCGGCTTCCTCGGCGCCGATGCGGGGGTTCGACAGGATGATCCGCCGGGCGCGCCCCGGACCCACGCGCGCCGGCAGCGTCGCGAGCAGACCCATGTCGGGGATCAGCCCGATCTTGGTGAAGCTTGCAACCAGGCGGGCCTCTCGCGAGGCGACGATCACCGGGCATGCCAGCGCAAGCGCCATGCCGCCACCCGCGGCCCATCCCTCGATCGCGGCGACCAGCGGCTTCGAGAAACCGGTCATGCGCAGCACCATGTCGCGGATCACCGCGAAGCGTTCGCGATGCGCGGCGGCACTGCGCTCGCCCTGATCGCGAATGTCCCCGCCACCGCAGAAGTGCCCGCCGGCACCTGTCAGCACGACACCGCGCACCGCGTCGTCGCGTTCCGCATCCGCCAGCGCCTGCGCGAGTTCCATCCGCAGGGGATGACCCAGCGGATTGCGCCGCTCGGGTTCGCTCAGCGTCAGGACCCGTATCCCACCATCAAGGGTGTCGATGTCAAGGCTCATGTTTCCTCCGTCCGGTATTGGAAAATCCCGTTGCCGACCACGACCTTGTCGCGCTCGCACGCGATGGTGCGGAACGAGCCGTCATCCCAGATCTCGGTTCTCAATGTCTCGCCGGGAAAGACATGCGCGGTGAACCGCGCATCCATGCTGCCGAAGCGTGCCGCGTCATAACCGCAAAGCGTGGCAAGAAGGGCCCGCGCCGCGATGCCGAACGTACAAAGACCATGAAGGATCGGACGATCGAAGCCGGCCCGCTCCGCGACCCGCGGATCGAGATGCAGGGGGTTGGGGTCGGCGTTCCACCGGTAAAGCAGCGCCTGCTCGGGGCGTGTCGGCGTGTCGATGACATGATCCGGTGCGCGGTCGGGCAGCGTGTGCGCCGTCTTGGTCGGCCCGGTCGGACCGCCGAACCCGCCATCGCCGCGCAGGAACGTGGTCCCCCGGCAGGTGGCAAGATGAAGGCCCGTCCGCGTATCGTGCAGGGTCTTTTCATGGTAGAGCAACGCACCGCGCCCTGTGCCCTTGTCCACCAGTCCGGTGACACGGGTCTTGCCGGTCACCGTCGCCTCTTCGGGCAGGTCGGCATGCAGCGTCATGCCCTGTTCCCCATGCACCAGCCGGAGCGCGTCGACGCCCGTGCGCGGGTCTGCAAGCCAGAAACCGGGATGGCCCAGCACGTTGATGATCGCGGGCATGACCCGCCTTTGATCCTCGAGCGCGGCGACATAGGCAAGTTCGTCCATCGCCGCCGGGTCTTGGCCCATGCCCACGGACAGCGCGTAAAGCCCCCAGTCTCTCGGGCCGTAGGACTGCGTGACCTCGGGGATGTCGAAATTCATAAGATGATCGTAGTCAATCGTCATGCTGAACGTCCTCGAGTTCTATCACGGCGTCGAGTGCGAAGGCCCCGCCTTGCCCCGGCATCGCGACGACCGGGTTGAGGTCGATCGAGACAAGGCGATCGCCCGCCCCCGCGGCGAAGCGCGACAGCGTCGAAAGCATCCCCGCCAACGCGTCGATATCGACCGGCGGTTTGCCGCGTGCGCCCTGCAGGATCGCGGCGCCACGGATCGACAGGATCATCTCGCGCGCCGTATCGACGTCGAAGGGGCACGGCTTCATCGCCACGTCGTTCAGGACTTCGACGAATATGCCGCCAAGGCCGAACACGGCGACGGGCCCGAAGGTCGGGTCGCGGCTTATGCCGAGCAGGCATTCGGTTCCGCCCGAAAGCTGCCGCGCCACAAGCATGCCGGACAGGCGCGCCCCGGATGCGTGCCGTGCGACGGCCGCTTCGATATTCGCATAGGCATCGCGAACCGCCTGCGGCCCGTCGAGATCGAGCTTCACGGCGCCTATGTCGGACTTGTGCAGGATGTCTGGTGACAGGATCTTCATCACGACGGGAAATCCCAACCGCTCTGCCGCCGCGACCGCGTCCTCGACGGTCGTGACCGTCTCTTCGGGTGCGGTAGCGATACCGGCGCGGTCCAGCAGGCGCTTTGCCCCGGCCTCGTCGGGTGTCGTGTCGGGCACGGCCACGGAAATCGGGCTGGGACGCGGACGCGCCGGCGCCGCCAGCATCGTGCCGATGCGGCAGGCCATGTCGAGCGCCCGCGCCGCCCGACATGGATCGTCGAAGACGACGATGCCGGCGTCGTCATAACGGCGCAGCACGGACGCGTCGCCAAGCGCGCAGAACGCAACGATCCGGTCGGGATGGGCCGCGCGCAACGGTCCCAGCGTGGCGAGGATCTGATCGCACAGGGCAGGGCTGCCCGCGACATAGGTCAGAAAGCACAGAACCGCGCCGTACCCGCCATCCTCAAGCGCGGCCCGCGTGAAGCTTTCGAGCAACGAGGGGTCGTTCAACGCCTGCGCGGTGCAGTCGAGCGGGTTCGCCGGCGCGGCATAGGGCAGCAGCTCCGTCAGGGCCGCCTGCGCGTCGGCGGGCATTGCGGGCATCGGCAGGCCGATACGCTCGGCCTCGTCCGAGACGACGATCCCGGCGCCGCCCGAGACGGTGATGACCCCCAGTGAATGACGATCCGGAAACACCTTTTTCGATGCGACATAGGCAAAGTCCATCAATGTGCCGGGATCACGTACCATTATCGCGCCACGATCCTCGAGCACGGCATCCGCGACCGCGGCATCGCCCGTCAGCGAGGCGGTGTGCGAGGTCGCCGCGCGTGCGCCCACAGCCGATCGACCGGCCTTCAGCGCGAAGACCGGCTTGCCGGCCGCGCGTGCCGCGTCCAGGGCCGACAGCAAGGCGGGCGCGTCATTGATGGCCTCCATGTAGGCGCAGATGACATCGGTTCCGTCGCTTTCGGCCATCCAGCGGATCGCGTCGGCCACGGTGATGTCGGCCTCGTTGCCCGTGGTCATCAGCACCGAAACGCCGAGCCCCCGGTCACGGGCAAGCGCCCCCAGATGCGCCCCGAACGCGCCGGACTGGCTGGCAATTCCGATATTGCCGACAAGCGGATAGCCGGTGTCAAGCGAGGACGAGAACGTGCCGTAATACCCCAGGGCGACATTGTAGACGCCAAGCGTATTCGGCCCGAGCAGGCGAATTTCCCAGGACCGCGCGAGCTCCACGATATGGCGCTGCGCCGTCTCGCCCTCGGCCCCGGTCTCGGCGAAGCCGGACGAGAAAAGGGTGGCTGCCTTGCATCCCCGTTCGCCAAGGGCCGAGATGGTCTCGGGCACAAGACTGGCGGGCACCGCGATCAGCGCGGCGTCGGGCGCAACCGGCAGATCCGCGACCGAGGCGTAGCACGCAAGCCCCTGCACGGTGTCGCGGCGCGGGTTCACCGGCAGGATGCGTCCGGCATAGCCCGCACCCAGCATGGCCGCGATGGGACGTCCGCCGATCCGTGTGGGGTCATCCGACGCCCCGATCACGGCAACGCTTTTGGGGGCGAGAAGCCCGTCGATATCTGGAAGCGAAGTCACAGTGCCGCCGCCCCTCCGAGAATCGCGGTGCACTGGCTTGACAGCGTTCCGCCATTCCCGTGGCACAGCGCCAGCGTACAATCCGGCAACTGACGTTCGCCAACGGTGCCACGGATCTGCGTCACCGCCTCGGCGATCAGGAACAGCCCGTACATGCCCGGATGCACGCAGGACAAACCGCCGCCATTGGTGTTCACCGCAAGGTCTCCGCCCGGCGCGATGCGCCCGTCCTGCACGAACCGTCCGCCCTCTCCCTTGGGACAGAAGCCGAGGTCCTCGAGGAACAGGATCGTGTTGATGGTAAAGGCATCATACAGCATCACCAGATCAAGGGCCTCGCGGCTGACCCCTGCCATTTCCAGCGCCCGCGGTCCGCTTTCGGCGGCCGCGGTGGTCGTCAGGTCCGGCATCTCGGCGATGGACCGATGGGAATTGGCCGCGCCGACGCCCATCACGTAGACGGGGGTGTCATGCTGATCCTGCGCGCGATCGGCGCGGGTCAGAACGACCGCGGCCGCGCCATCGGTGACAAGGCAGCAATCCGCCTTGGTCAGCGGGTCCGAGATCATCCGCGCGCCCAGCACCTCGTCGCGGGTCAGCGGCCCACGGGCGAAGGCGTCGGGATTGAGATTGGCCCAATCGCGCGCGGCAAGGGCCACATCCGCGAGATCCTCGCGCGTGGTGCCATAGCTGGCCATGTGGCGGCTTGCGGCAAGCCCGTAGGCGGTGATCGGATGGCGCGGGCCGTACGGTGTTTCATGCCATTGCGGCTCGGACATCGACACCAGCTTGCCACCGGCGGTGCGCTGGTTCGATCCGTAACAGACCAGAGCGGCGTCGCAGAGACCGGCATCGAGCGCCATGGTCGCCTGCAAGAGGTGCATCTCGAAGCTTGATCCGCCGACATTCGTGCCGTCGAAGAATCGTGGCTTCAGCCCGAGATATTCCACGACGCTCATCGTCGGGAAGGCATGCGACGAACTTGCGGTGAAGACGCCGTCGATCTCGGGCAGCGTGAGCCCGGCATCGCGCACCGCACCGATGGCCGCCTGTCCCAGCAATTCGATGGCAGAAAAACCGGGGGCCGCGCCGGTCCCGGCGGTGGCCATTCCGACGATGGCCGCCTTGCCGCGCAGATCGGATGATGTGCCGCTCATGCCGCGCCCTCCTTGATCGGGTCGAAGACCACACGGGGACCGCTGTCCTGCTGTTCGATCCGGGCCACGACGCGCGTGCCGATGGCCGCGGTTTCGACCGTCGGCAATGTGGACATCATGCGGACCCCCTCGTCGAGATCGACAAGCGCCACGTTCCGCGATCCCTCGCGAGAGCGGTTGACGGTTATGGCATAGACCGTTCCGGTGCCCTGCGCCTCGACCCATTCCAGGTCGGTCGCACCCTGTGGGGTGACCACGCGGGGATAAAACACGTATTCTCCGGTACTCGGCGCGCGCTGTATCATAAAACGCCCCGCCGCCAGATGCGCGTTGTAGGCGGCCTCTGGCCCCAGCGATTCGATATCGGTCTGTGTCATGTGTTCTCTTTTCTTCGGTGCGACCCGGACCCGTTCCAGTCGAGGATCAGGTGGGTCTGGGTGGAGACGGCAACGGTCTTGCCGTCGCCGCGGGTCATGGTGATCTGCAGGACCATCGTGGTGCTGCCGCGATGCAGCGGCACGCCCGTGGCGCGCACCGTGTCACCCACGAGGACGCCGCGCAGAAAGTTGGTCTTGGCCTCGATCGTCGTGTTCGACCGTTCCGCGGGGATGTTCACGAAGGCGATTGTGCCGGCGACGTTGTCGGCAAGCGTCATCACCGCGCCGCCATGCAGGGCCCCGTTCCGATTGGTGAGCTCTTGCGTCACCTTCATCGAACAGACGACGTGATCAGGCGAGACCTCGACCATCTCGATCCCGGCGAGCTTTGCGAACTCGGATTGCGCCGGCATCTCCTCGGGGCGTCTCGGGGCGGTGTCGGACATGGTTACGCGGACCTGGCGGCAAGCGTGCGACGGGCGATGATGATCTGCTGGATCTGGCTTGTGCCCTCGTAGATCCGCAGCAGGCGCACATCGCGGTACAGCCGCTCGATGTCGTATTCGCTCATGTAGCCCGCGCCGCCATGCACCTGCAGCGCGCGATCGGCGATGCGGCCCACCATCTCGGTGCAGAAGTACTTGGTGCACGAGGCTTCGAGAACCGCCTTTCCCTCGCGGTCGAACGTGTCGGCGGTGGAGCGGACGAGGGCGCGGGCCGCGTGCAGGTCGGCCTGGCAATCGGCGATGAGACCCTGCACGAGCTGGTGCTCTCCGATCGGCTTTCCGAACTGCTTGCGTTCCAGCGCGTAATCGGTGGCGATGTCGAGCATCCGCTGCCCCTGACCCACGGCCATCGCGCCGATGTGGATGCGACCGCGATCGAGAACCTTCATCGCGGTGCGAAACCCCTTGTTGAGGTTGTCGGGCCCGCCGATGATCGCGCTTTCCGGCACGCGCACGTCGTCGAAGATCACGTCCGATGTCTTGGTCCCGCGCTGACCCATCTTGCGGTCGGGCGCGGCGACGGTGATGCCGGGCGTGTCGGCCGGCACGAGGAACGCGCTGACGCCGCTGCCGTCGCGGCTGTCGGGATCGGTGCGTGCAAATACCGTGAAGACACCCGCGAAGACCGCGTTGGTGATATAGCGCTTGGTCCCGTTGATGACGAAATCGGGTCCGTCGCGACGGGCCGCCGTACGGATGCCACCCGCATCCGATCCGGTGTCGGGTTCGGTCAGGGCGAAGGACGCCACGGTCTCGCCCGAGGCGATGCCCGGCAGCCACGCCTCTTTCTGCGCGTCGGTGCCATCCATGACGATGCCCTGCGAGCCGATTCCGACATTGGTGCCGATCAGCGACCGGAACGAAAGAGAGGCATAGCAGAGCGTTTCGATCAGCCGCGCCTCTTGTGCGGCATCCAGACCGATGCCCCCGTACATCTGGGGCGTCGACAGACCGAACAGGCCCATGTCGCGCATCTCCTGTACGATCTTGTCGGGTACGGCGTTGTCCTCCTCGACCTGCCGTTCGGTCGGGATCAGCCGTTCGCGCACAAACCGATCGACGCTTTCGACCAGTTGTTCGAATACGTCGGACTCGACATCCTTTGCCATTCTCTTTCCTCCCCTGCATCCTGTCATGGATGCCACTTGCGTCCTCAACGCCATTCTGTATATTAAATTACATTTCGCAAGGAAAATTTCATGGAAGATGCGTCGCCGCACAAACCCGTCCCCGCCGTGCAGAATGCCGTCACGATTCTGCGCTTTCTCGCGGCGCGCGGCGCGCCGATGGGGGCGACGCAGATCGCGCGCGAGACCGGGTTGAACGTGTCATCGGCATTCAACATCCTGCGGACGCTCGCGCAGGACGGGCTGCTGAGTTTCGATCCGGGCAACAAGACTTACCGCATCGGCATGGGGATGATGGAGGTGGTCGCACCGCTTCTGGGCGCGAACCCGGCCGACCTGATTCGTCCCTTGATGAACGAAATCGCCGAGCGTCATCAGGTGATGATCGCGCTGTGGCAGATCACCGAGACGGAGCGTATCGTGCTGATCGACCGGTTTACGCCACGCTACATCGTGCAGGCGGTGATCTCGCGCAACAGCCGTCTTCCGGTTTTCGCGGGGGCCGTGGGACGGTGTTACGCGGCATCCCTGGGTCTTGACCGGGAGGGGGCGGCACGCGGATATGCAAGCGTGAGGTGGCAATCCGCGCCGGGCTTCGAGGCGTATTGGGACGATGTGCAGGCCGCGCGCGACAGCGGCGTCGCGTTCGATCACGGCAACCTGTTCAAGGGGCTGGAGATCGTTGCAACGCTGGTGCGGGATCTCGGTGGCACGCCCCGGCTGGGGATGAGCAGCATCACGATTGCCGGTCAGCACACACACGAGACCCTGCGCATCGTCACGACAGAGCTTGCGGGCGCGGCGGATCGTATCGAACGCAATGTTTTCGGACGTTACAACGGCGACGTGCCCGCGGGTTGACCCCGTGCCGTCGCTTCAATCCAGGGAGGATACATGACGCAATCACAACCACTTGACGGAAAGGTCATACTCGTGACCGGCGCCGGGGCAGGGATCGGTCGCGCCCTTGCCGTTCAGGCCGGGCATGCCGGCGCACGGGTCGTGGTCAACGATCTGGGCGCATCGCTCAAGGGCGCGCATGAACAGAGCGCCGCGGACGAGGTGGTGTCCGAGATCGAGGCGGCGGGTGGCAGCGCGGTTGCCGACGGCAACGACGTGTCCGACCCGGATGGCGCGAAAGCCATGGTCGCACGGGCCACGGATGCCTATGGACGCCTCGACGCGGTGGTGAACAATGCCGGCATCCTGCGCGACTCGTTCTTTCACAAGATGACCTTCGAGGACTTTGACGCGGTGGTCAAAGTGCATCTCTACGGCACCTTCAATGTCTCGCGTGCCGCGGCGGACGTGTTCCGCGCGCAATCGGACGGGTCGATCATCAACATGACCTCGACCTCGGGGTTGATCGGCAATCTTGCCCAGGCGAATTATTCGGCCGCAAAGCTGGGCATCGCGGCGCTGTCAAAGTCCATGGCGCTCGATCTGGCACGCTGGGGGGTGCGGTCCAACTGCATCGCGCCCTTCGCCTGGAGCCGCATGACATCCTCGATCAAGGTCGACAGCCCGGAGCAAGAGGCGCGACTGGCCAACCTGCGCAAGATGGTGCCCGAGAAGATCGCGCCGCTCGCACTGTATCTGGCCTCGGACGCGGCGAAGGACGTGACCGGCCAGATCTTCGCGGTCCGCAACAACGAGATCTTCCTGATGTCGCAGCCGCGCCCGGTGCGTTCGGTGCATGCCGGAGACGCCGGATGGAGCATCGAAAGCGTGGCCGACCGCGCGATTCCCGCGCTGCGCGCGAATTTCCTGCCCCTCGACGTGTCCGCCGACGTTTTCTCGTGGGAGCCGGTCTGACGATCGATACGACATGTGCCGGCCCTGTCCATCAGGGCGGGACCGGCCCTTGAGCAGACGCCCGCGGGAATCCCGTGGGATCAGTCGGGCGCGATGCATGCCTGGTCAGGTCGGGTCGAGCGAATCGACACGACGCCGTGCAGGGCGCGCGACGGTTCAAACCGGATTCTGCGCACCTGCAAAGAACAGCAGTTGGCCATCGGCATCATAGATCGGCCTGATCCGAAGACGGTTCACGAAGGCCGTGCCGTCCTTTCGATAGTTCAGGATATCGATCATGAATCGTGTTTCCGCACGCAAGGCGTGTCTGATGGCCTCTATGGCGTGCGGGCTCGTCTCCGGGCCCTGCAGAAAGCGGCAGTTGCGCCCGACGGCTTCCTCGGGGCTGTAACCGGTCTGGTCCTCGAATTCGTCACTGACGTAAATCATCGGATTATCCGGCAGGTAAGGGTCTGAAATGACGACGCTCATTTCGGCTTCGTCGGCTTCGAGCAGACCGCGCAGAGTGTCTTGGTCCATATTCGAGGTTCGTGTCTGCATGGGGCGTTCCAACTGATATCGATCTTGCATGGGCGACAGGTTCCGGAACCTAGGTTTACGTCCCCCCGACCGGATTCACCAGACGAATTCCGGGCGTGACGCCGGGTGCGCGAAAACGCAGGCGCACCTGCCCCTTACGCGTGTCGGCGACCATGACCTCGGGGGAGCTGTGTGCGACACGGGCCTCGACGGTGGATCACGTCGAACTGACCCAGCCCTCAGGCCCGGTCCGGCATCGCCAACCGGGGGACAGCGAGGTTCAGCCGGTGGTCGCGACACGGTGGTGGCCCCGGACCGTTTTAAGCCGAACGCGCTCAAAGCTTTCGCCAAGTGGCAGCACGGGGCTTTGCCCGTCCGGTGCGGGGGGCAGCAGGGGGCGGTGCCGTGACGGATCCGGCACGGGCACGGCCGAAAGCAGCCTGCGGGTGTAATGGTGCCGTGGGTCATGCAGCACGGACTCGCGCGGGCCTTCCTCCATCACCTGGCCAAGACGCAACACCATGACCCGGTCGGCCACCTGATCGACCACGGCCATGTCATGGCTGATGAACAGGTACGACAGCCCATCCTCGTCCTGCAATTCCTGCAGAAGGTCCAGCACCTGCGCCTGCACGGACACGTCGAGCGCAGAGACGCTTTCATCCGCGACGATCACCTTGGGCGACAGGCTCAGCGCGCGGGCGATACAGACCCGCTGGCGCTGACCGCCGGAAAACTCGTGCGGATAGCGCGACAGCATGTCGGCCGAAAGCCCCACGCGGCGAAACAGGAACTCGGCGCGATCGGTCAACTCGGAGCCGTGCGCAAGACCGTGGATCTTGAGCGGTTCGACCACCTGCTCGCCCACCGTCATGCGCGAGTCCAGCGAGGCGCCGGGATCCTGGAAGACCATCTGGATATCGCGCAGCACGGGCCGCATGGCGTGACGCGACAGCCCGCTGGTCTGCTTTCCGTCGATCCGCACAGACCCGTCCCACGGCACCAGATCCAGAAGCGCCTTGCCGATGGTCGATTTCCCCGAACCGGATTCGCCCACAAGCGCCAGCGTCTCGCCGGCGCGGATCGTGAACGACACGCCCTCGACCGCGTGCAGCCGCGCGACGGTGCGATTGAAGATGCCGCCGGTGACATCGAACCGGACGCTGAGGTCGTCCACCTCGACCAGCTTTCGCGCGCTGTCCTTCACGCTGCGCGCGGGCGCGCGGCCAAGCCGCGGCACCGCCGCCAGCAACTGCCGGGCATAGGCGGATTGCGGCGCGCTGAACATCTGCGCGACCGGGGCGGTTTCTTCGGGCCGACCCTCGCGCATGACGATCACGCGGTCGGCCATCTCGGCCACCACGCCCATGTCGTGGGTGATCATCAGCACGGCCGTGCCGTGTTCCTTCTGCATCAGGCGGATCAGATCGAGGATCTCGGCCTGCACGGTGACGTCAAGCGCCGTTGTCGGCTCGTCCGCGATCAGGATCTCGGGCTCGCAGGCCAGCGCGATGGCGATCATCACGCGCTGCCGCATGCCGCCCGACAGCTCGTGCGGGTATTGCTTCAGGCGGCGTTCGGGATCGGTCAGGCGCAGATCGCGCAGCAGTTTCAGCGCACGGGCCGGGGCTTCGGTGCGGGTGCACATTCCGTGTTCCAGAAGCACCTCGCAAAGCTGCCGTTCGATGGTCATCAGCGGGTTGAGCGACGTCATCGGCTCCTGAAAAATCATCGAGATCCGTCGCGCGCGGATGTCGCGGTAGCTGCGGTCGTTCAGCCCGGCAAGGTCCTGATCCCCTAGCCGGATAGACCCGTCGGTGATCCGTGCCATCGGCTGCGGCAAAAGCCCCATGATCGCCAGGGCCGTCATCGACTTGCCAGACCCGCTTTCGCCGGCCAGCGCCAGCGTTTCGCCCGGATGCAGGTCGAAGGACAGGTGATCGAGGACGGTCTTGCCGCCCTCGCCTGTCGCGACCTGGACCGTCAGATCGCGCACCCGAAGCACGGGGCGCGCGCTGTCGCCCCGTCCGGTTTCAGGATCGGGCCTCATTCGAAGACGACCCTCGGGAAATAGAAGGACACGACCCAGTTCGGCATGTCCACGATTTCCGAGATACGCAGATCGCCCGCGACCGAACACAGCAGATACGCGTCTTCGGGCGACAGGCCGTGCTGCTTGCCCAGCAGGTCGATCATGCCAGAGACCGCGTTCTTCGCGCCCTCCATCATGTCGGGCCCGATGCCGGTCGTCACCTCGTAGCCCTTGGCGTCGAGATGCCGTGTCACCGGCCCCGGCGTCGAGAAGCGCGGGAAATCCAGCCGTTCCTGCTTGATCAGGTCCAGCGTGATCTCGACATCCATCGGGCTTTCGATCGCGGTTCCGCACACCTCGCCGTCGCCCTGCGCCGCGTGGGTGTCGCCCACCGAGAACAGCGCGCCCGCGACCTCGACGGGCAGGTACAGCACCGACCCCACGGCCAGGTCGCGGATGTCGAGATTGCCGCCCATCCGGCGCGGCGGCACGACGGAATGCAGCCCCGGCTCGGCCGGGGCCAGCCCGATCGTCCCCGCGAACGGCTTCAGCGGCACCTTGGCGATGTCCGAGAACAGCGAGGGCGCCAGCGTGTCGGGGTTGTAGTCCCACACCTTCAGGTGCGGCTCGCCGAACTGGTCGGCCAGAAGGCCGAATCCGGGGATGTTGGCCGTCCAGCCAAAGCCGGACGGGTGGAATTGCTCCAGCGTGATCTTCAGGACGTCGCCCGGTTCGGCGCCATCGATGTAGACGGGGCCGGTGACCGGGTTGATCTTGCCGAAATCCATCGCCGCGACATCGGCGACGGTGCTGTCACGGGTAAGCTGCCCCGCCGAACTGTCGAGGCACTGGAAATGCACCCGGCTGCCCGGGGCCACCGTCCGGGCGGGTGGGATCGAATGATCCCACCCATGATGATGGTGGCCGTGGATCGTGTAATCGCAAGCCTTGCACATGATTTCACTCAGCGTCCGCGGAATAGATGTAGTCGTAGTTCACCGGAATGTGCACCGGGTCCACGAACAGGCTGTCATCACCGGCCATGTTGTCCGAGACCAGCGTGAAGCGCTGCTCGTTGAAGATCGGCACCCAGGGCGCGTCGTCCATGATGTCGACATAGATCGACCGCCATGCCTCTTCCCGCGCGGCGGGGTCGCCGACCATCGCATCCGCGTCGGCGGCGCGCTGGTCCAGATCCTCGTTGCAGTACCACGCCCAGTTCCAGCCACCGGGCACCGCGCCCGCGCAGCCAAGGATGGGGCCGTAGAAGTTTGACGGATCGGGGAAATCCGCGATCCAAGCCATGCCGCCCGACCAGATCATCGGGGCCTGATCCGCCGCGCCGCCCGCCGCGATGACGTTGGACTGTGCCAGGCTGCGGATTTCGGCGGTGACGCCGATCTCGGACAGATCCTGCTGGATCGCCTGTGCGATGCGCGGGTTGGGATCGACGTTCATGACGTAAAGCTCGGTGGTGAAGCCGTCGGGATACCCCGCCTCGGCCAGCATCTCGCGCGCGGCCTCGGGATCGAAGGGATAGCCCTCGTAGTCGTCCGCGTAGCCCGGCATCGTCGGCGGCAGCGGCTGGTTGGCAGGCACGGCGCGCCCGTTGATCATCTGCACGATCCGGTCCTTGTTGATCGCCATGTTCATGGCTTTACGGACTGCCACGTTGTCGAAGGGTTCCATTTGCGTGTTCAGCGTGACGTAGCCGGTGTGAAGCTGACCGCCCTCGACCACGTTGTCGGCCTGCTCGGGGTTGTTCATCACCTGAAGGAACTGCGCGGGCGGGATGCCGTCGCCGGGGACATCGGCCTCGCCGCTTTGCAGGCGCAACAGCGCGACTGTCGGGTCGAGCCCGATATCGAAGATCACCGTGTCAAGCTTGGGCACGCCGGCGCGGTGATAGTCCTCGAACCGCTCGAAGACGAGCTGCTGGCCCGGTGTCCATTCGGCAAGGCGGAACGCGCCGGAGCCCACAGGCTCGCGCCCGAAATCCTCGCCCGAGGCTTCGACCGCCTCGCGCGGCACGATCGAGGCGAAGTTGAGCGCCATGACATGGCTGAAGGTCGCGTCGGGCCGCGACAGGGTGATCTGCACGGTCTTGTCGCCCGTCACCTCGACGCCGCTCAGGCCGTCGCCCTCACCGGCATTCCAGGTGTCGAACCCCGCGATCATGCCGAAAAAGCCCGCGCCGGGGCTGCGGGTCGTCGGGTCGGTCACGCGCTCCAGCGAATACTTCACGTCCTCGGCGGTGATCTCGCGTCCATTGTGGAACTTGATCCCGTCCTTCAGCACGAAGGTGTGCACCGTGCCGTCGTCGGAGATCTCGTGGCTTGTGGCCAGTTCGTTGCGCAGGGTGGTCGTGCCGGGCTCGTAGCCCATCAGCCCGTCGAACAATGACTTGATCATCGACCAGTTCTGCCAGTCATATCCGATCGCGGGATCCAGCGTGGCGACATCGTCCTGGTAGGTCACGACCATCTCGCCGCCCTGCGGGGCGTCCTCGTCAACCTGGGCGAACGCGCCACCCGCGGCGAGCGCCAGTCCGGCGACGCCGGCCATCAATGCATTTTTCATGGGTCTTCTCTCCTCTGTCGGTTTCATTTGGTCTTGATTCGGGGATCGATCAGCGGGGCCACCAGATCGGCAATCAGGTTGCCGAGCACGATGGCCGTGGCCGAGACCATGGTCACGCCCATGATCACGGGGATGTCGACGCGCTGGATGGCCTGCCAGGCAAGCTGGCCGATCCCCGGCCATCCGAACACGCTTTCGACGACAACGATGCCCGACATGAACAGCCCGATATCGATCCCGATCATCGCGATGATCGGCAGGATCGCATTGGGCATGACGTGGCGGGTGATGATATGCAGGCGCGACAGCCCCTTGGCGCGGGCGGTCCGCACGAAATCCTGTTCCAGCACGTCGATCATCGACGATCGCATCATCCGGCTGTACCAGCCGGCGCCGAGAAACCCCAGCGTGATCGATGGCAGGATCAGGTGCGCGAAGGTCCCGTAGCCGCCGATCGGCAGCCAGCCAAGCTGTACCGCGAAGACATACAGCAGCAGGATGCCGATCACGAATTGCGGGGCCGAGATCGACACGAAGCTGAAGATCATCAGCGAATGGTCGGCCGGTTTGTTGCGACGCAGCGCCGCGACGACGCCGATGGTCAGCCCCAGGATCAGCTCGGTGACGATCGCCGATACCATCAGCAGCAACGACGCGGGCAGGCGGGCGGCGATCAGTTCGGACACCTCGGCGCGTTGCAGGTAGGACCGGCCCATGTCGCCCTGCAGCAGATTGCCCAGATATCGGAAATACTGCAGGAACAGCGGGTCGTTCAGCCCCAGCTGGTCACGGATGTTGGCGACCGTCTCGGCAGTGGCCGAGCGGCCGGCGATCTGCCGGGCCGGATCGGCCGGCACCAGGTAGAGCAGAACGAAGGTCACGAACGTGATCCCCAGAAGGATCAGCGCGCTTTCGATCAGCCGTCGTATCAGGTACCCGCTCATCCGTGCCGCCCTTTCAATGTCGGATCGAGAATGTCGCGCAACGCATCACCCACCAGGTTGAAGGCCAGCGCCAGCAGGACGATCAGCAGACCGGGAATGAAGACCAGCCACGGCGCGGTCGAGAAATAGGTCTGGTTCTCGAAGATGATGTTGCCCCAGCTTGGCATTGGCGGCTGCACGCCCACGCCCAGAAAGCTGAGCGTCGCCTCGAGCAGCACGGTCGTCGAGATGCCGAGGGTGCCGAAGACGATGATCGACGACAGCAGATGCGGCAAAAGGTGCTTTCCGAGGATGCGCAGGGGCGATGCGCCGATGGCGCGTTGCACCTGGATGAACTCGCGCTCGGCAAGGCTGCGGGTTTCGGTGTAGATCACGCGGCTCATCTGCACCCAGTTGACCATTGCGATCACCAGCGCGACGATCATCAGGCTGGGCTGAAAGATCGCGGCCAGCACGATCGCCAGCAACAGCGCGGGAAACGCCATCATCAAGTCGGTGAAGCGCATCAGCACCGCCGCCGTCCAGCCGCCGAAATATCCCGCCGCGATGCCGACCCCCGCGCCGAGGACCACGGCGATGCCGTTGGCCACCACCCCGATGATCAGCGAGGTGCGCGTCCCCAGAATAAGCCGCGAGGCGAGGTCGCGCCCCAGAAGATCGGTGCCTAGCAGGTACTCGCCCCCCGGCGGCAGCGGGCCGCCCATCAGGTCCAGCCCGTCAAAGCTTTGTTCGAATGGATCGTGCGGCATGATCCATGGCGCGAACACAGCGCAAAAGACCATCACCGCGATCACCGCCATACCGAACGCGGCGCGGGGACGGTGCAACAGCTCGCGCAGAACGACCCGGAACCGGCCGTGACTGCGCGCATGCAGGATGCGTGCCTCACTCATATCGCTCGCCCTCCGGCCATTCGCTTTTCGCTCAGCAGTCTGGCCGCGGCGTCCTCGAGGCTGAGTTGTTCCACCATCGCCATCGTGCGCAGCTGCTTGAGCGCCAGCGCCTCGTCGCGGCCGCCCTCCATCAATGCGAGAACCGCGCGGATCACGTCGAGCCGGCCGCTGCCACGGTGGGCCAGCTCTGCCTCGCGGGATTTGCGTTCGGATTTCCGCGCGAACACCTCGTGCGCGATCACCATCGCGGAAAACAGGTTGCCCAGCCCGGTGACGGGCAGAAACGCGTCCACCTCCTGCGTCAGCGCCCATGCCAGGCGTCCGGGGCTTTCCGATCCGATCAGCCCAATCAGAGGCATCGGCGCGGCGGCGCGCGCCCAGGGCAACATGCCGTCATCCGCCGTGTCGATGTCGAGGATCAGGGTATCGGCGTCTTTCGCGGTCGCCGCATCTAGGTCATCGCTCTGGACGCGGGCGCGCACGCCCAGCCTGTCGCAGCGATCCTTGATGCGCTGGCCGATTTCCGGCGACCGGTGCAGGACAAGCGCTGTCTGACCGGAAAAATTGTGCACGGGCATACGTGTCATTTGACGACCCTCAACTCGCGTTGCGGAACGGGGGTGGACTGAGGCAGGCGCGCTGCCTGCGACGTCATGTAGGGATCGGCGGCGACAGGCGCGTCGGCGCTGCAAACGATCTCGAAACGGCCATTCCGGGCGATCGCCAGCCGGGGGGTGAGCATGGCGTGCCGCAGCACGGGGTCGATCGGCATCGCCCCCATCGCGGTGACCACGGGTGTTTCCGCCGCCGCGCGGAACACCGCCGAGGGGGCGTCCGTGCCAGCGCTGCGGACGGCGGTGGATATCATCTCGACCGCTGCGAAGGACGTTGCGAAAAAGGACGACACACGCCCGTTCGGCGCGTGGCGTCGGGCGGCGTCGCGCAGCGTGTCGCTTGCGTTCTCCTCGAAAAAGCTGCCCGCCGACAAGAGGCCGTTCGCCGCCGACCCTATCTCGGCGAGATCCGCTTCGCTCTGGTTGAAGCTGACCACCTGCACCGCGGTCCGATCGGCATGATCGCGCGTCGCCATCGCCTGAAGAAAGCTTGTATTGGAGGGGCCGATCAGGCTGTCGATGACGCAGTCGGGGCTTTGGTCCCGGATCTCGTCAAGAACATGGTCCGGCATGTGCGCGCCAAGCGGTATGTGGCGTTCGCCCACCACCTCGATGTTTCGCGCCTTCAGGCATTCCCGCGCCAGCCGCAGCGTTTCCCATCCCCAGACGTAATTCGAACCCAGCAGGTACGCGCGCCGCATGCCCTGGGCCGCGATCCAGTCGATGGCCGGAACGACGTGATGGTTGGGCGACGCGCCCAGATAGACCACGTGATCGTTGCTTTCGAACCCTTCGTAGGGGCATGGATACCACAGCAGCCCGCCATGGCGTTCCAGAAGCGGGATCATTTCCTTCCGGCTCCACGATGTGATCGCCCCGACGATATGGCGCACGCCGCTTTCCAGCATCTCGCGCGTCATCCGTTCGTAGGCGGCCATATCGCCACCGGGATCGGCGATCACCGGCGTGATCGGTCGGTCCGCGTGCCGTTGCAGGGCCTCGATCGCCCCGAGAGCCCCGGCGAGCGCGCTTTGCCCAAGCGCGGCATAGCTGCCCGTGGTTGAGAATATGAGACCCAGACGCAGTTCCAAGATTCTGTCGCACCCATTAAAAAAGCCCCGCCCCCTCAGTCCAAGGGGAAACGGGGCTTGATTGCCTTTGGCTTTTTCGGCCTTTGTAGTTTCAGTATGAGATATCTTTGCGGGGCTGTCCAGCATGCCATCGCGATACAGGCCGACGCCCGCACGGCTGTGACCGATAATTGTGCAAACCTGCGCTGTTCGGTCGGGATGCGTCGCCATCTTGCCGGTCGGATCGTACCGTTCGATGCTTCACGCACTTCAATCGGGGGGTGTTCCGACGGTCAGTGTGACCCGGTCCCCCGCGAACCATGTGTGTCCGTATTCCACCGGCCGTCCCGCGCCGTCCCGATTGATCGCCACCGCGCGCAAAAGCGGCGCGCCCTCGGCCAGCCGCAGGTGTTTGGCCTGGGTCGCAGAGGCTGATTTCGCCGTCAGTCGCGTTTCGGCCCGGATGTAGTCGGTCAGCCCCTCGGCCTCGAAGGCTGCGGTGACCGACGGTGTGCGGCGCAGATGATCGAGCAGCCCGGCAAAGCGTTCGGCGGGGAAGACGCTGCGAAACAACGCGATCGGGTCGCCGTCGGCTGTCGAAAGCCCCTCGTACACGTGCACCTTGTCGCCCTCGTCAAGGGCCAGCGCCGCCGCCTCGCGGGGGTCGGCGGTACGCGTTTCCAGCAGCAAGGCCGTTTTGCCGGGGCTGCGTCCGGCGGCCTCCAGGTTCTGGTGGAACCTCACGCGCCGCCCCAACGGGTAGTCTGTCGGCCTGCGGGACACGAAGACCCCCGCGCCCCGGCGGGAATGGATCGCGCCGGCCTCGGCCAGTGCCGCAAGGGCGCGCCGGACGGTGTGCCGATTGACGCCAAAGCGTTCGGCCAGCCGCGCCTCGGTCGGCAATCGGTCGCCGGGGCCATACCGTCCGCGCCCGATCTCGTCCGAAAGAGTATCGCGAATGGCGCTCCAGAGTGTGCTGCGGGGCATGCCTGTCACCAAAGTTTCATGCGCGCGGACATGGACGACTGCGGCGCGTTGCTGTAAGAAGATGTCTAGTTGTATAGTAAGATGGACAAATCGACAAGATGTCGGATGACGCCGAAATAAACGCAACTGCGACCGCAGAGCGGCGCGCGCGCCTCTCGACGCTGGCGTGCGCGCCGGCCGGTCGGGTGGCGACACTGTGGGCCGCCTTTGGCGACGCGCCCGACCACGAGGTCCTGCGCGCGCCCGAGATCGGCACGGTGATGGTGCGCGGTCGCGCGGGCGGCACCGGCGCCCCGTTCAACCTGGGCGAGGTCACGGTGACGCGTTGCGCGGTGCGACTGGCCGGCGGCAGTGTCGGGCACGGATATGTGCAGGGCCGGGACAAGACCCATGCCCGCACCGTTGCGCTGATCGATGCCCTCGCCGAGGCGGGTGAGGTTGCCCGGATCGAGGCCCTGATCCTCGCGCCGCTGCGCGCCGAGGCCGAGGCCGCCCACGCCACTCGCGCCGGAAAGGCCGCCACGACCAAGGTGGACTTCTTCACCATGGTCAGGGGGGAGGGATGATGACACGCACCGACACGACCGCCGCAGCCGTTCAGGGGGCCTTTGCCGATCCTGCGCGCGATGCCTCGCGGGTCTTTCGCGCCGCGTTGCAGGCCATGTCGCGCCCCGGACGGATCGAAACCGTGTCCGGCGCGGTTCCGCCCGCGCCTGTATCGGTGGCGGCCGGGGCTTTGCTGTTGACGCTGTGCGATGGTGACACCGGTGTGTTTCTTGCGCCGTCGCATGACACCCCGGATCTGCGGGCGTGGATCACGTTTCACACAGGTGCGCCGCTGGTCGGGCCTGACGCCGCGGTGTTCGCCCTCGGCGCGTGGGGGGCGCTGCAACCGCTGTCGCGCTTTGCCGTCGGCACCGCCGATTATCCCGACCGCTCGGCCACGCTGATCGTGGAACGGGACATGCTGGACCCGACCGGCGCCCGGCTGACCGGGCCGGGGATCGCCGACACGGCGCGTTTGAACCTGCCCGAGACGGGGGCCTTCGCCGCGAACCGGTCCCGCTTTCCGCTGGGGCTGGATTTCTATTTCACCTGCGGGGGGCGTCTTGCGGCCGTGCCGCGCTCGACCCGTGTCGAGGAGGACGCCTGATGTATGTTGCCGTCAAGGGGGGCGAGCGGGCGATTGACAACGCCCATGCGTGGCTGGCCGAGGAGCGGCGCGGTGATGCCGATGTTGCCACGCTGGGCGTCGCGCAGATCCGTGAACAGCTTGCGCTTGCCGTGAACCGGGTGATGGCCGAAGGTTCGCTGTTCGACCCGGACCTCGCCGCGCTGGCGATCAAGCAGGCCCGTGGCGACATGATCGAGGCGGTGTTCCTGATCCGCGCCTATCGCACGACACTGCCGCGTTTCGGCGCGAGCCGACCGGTGGACACGGCGGCGATGATCTGTGACCGGCGCATTTCGGCCACCTTCAAGGATCTGCCCGGCGGACAGATTCTGGGTCCGACATTCGATTATTCGCATCGCTTGATCGACTTTGCCCTGGCCGCCGAGGGCGAGCAGGGGCCGGAACCCGCGCCGCGGTCCGACGCCCAGACCGAGACCCTGCCGCATGTTACCGGGTTTCTCGCGCGCGAAGACCTGATCCAGCCCGAACCCCAAGACGAGGCCACCCCGCGCGACCTGACGCGCGAGCCGCTGGATTTTCCCGCCGACCGGCCGCTGCGGCTGCAAGCCCTGGCGCGTGGGGACGAGGGGTTCGTGCTGTCGATGGCCTATTCCACGCAGCGCGGCTACGGGCGCAACCATCCCTTCGTGGGCGAGTTGCGCGTTGGGGCCGTCCGGGTCGAGATGGATATTCCCGAACTGGGCTTTGCCATCGACATCGGCGAGGTTCGCCTGACAGAATGCGAGACGGTCAACCAGTTCACCGGCTCGAAGACCGCGCCGCCGCAATTCACGCGCGGTTACGGGCTTGTTCTGGGACATTCCGAACGCAAGGCGATTTCCGTGGCGCTGGTCGACCGGGCCCTGCGATGGGAGGAACTGGGCGAGGACGACGTCGGTGCCCCCGCGCAGGACGCGGAATTCGTCCTCAGCCATGCCGACAACGTGCAGGCGACGGGCTTTCTCGAGCATATCAAGCTGCCGCATTACGTCGATTTCCAGTCCGAGCTGGAGCTTATCCGCCGTCTGCGCGCCAGTGCCGCGCCTGCCGGGGACACCGACAGCGACAGCGCAACATCCGAGGCCGCAGAATGACCCCCGCCCCCGATGGCCCGACGAAAGGCCCCGACATGACAGAGGACGCCTACAATTTCGCGTATCTTGACGAGCAGACCAAGCGGATGATCCGTCGCGCGATCCTCAAGGCGGTGGCGGTGCCGGGCTACCAGGTGCCGTTCGCCAGCCGCGAGATGCCCATGCCCTATGGCTGGGGCACCGGCGGGGTGCAGGTGTCGGCGGCCTGCCTGACGCCCGACGACACGCTGAAGGTGATCGACCAGGGGGCGGACGACACCACCAACGCGGTGTCGATCCGCAAGTTCTTTCAGCGTACCGCGGGCGTGGCCGTGACCGAACGCACCACCGATGCCACCGTGATCCAGACCCGCCACCGCGTGCCTGAAACGCCGCTCAACGAGGACCAGATCCTTGTCTACCAGGTGCCGATCCCCGAACCGCTGCGTTTTCTGGAGCCGCGCGAGACCGAGACCCGGCGAATGCACGCGCTGGAGGAATACGGGCTGATGCATGTCCGGCTGTACGAGGATATCGCGCGGCACGGCGAGATCGCCACATCCTATGCCTACCCGGTCAAGGTCGAGGGTCGCTATGTGATGGACCCGTCGCCGATCCCCAAATTCGACAACCCGAAACTGTCGGACTGTGCGGCGATCCAGTTGTTCGGCGCGGGGCGCGAGCAGCGGATCTATGCCCTGCCGCCGTATTCGCGTGTCGTCAGCCTGGATTTCGAGGATCATCCGTTCGATCCGTCGCGGGCCGATCATCCCTGCGCCTTGTGCGACGCCACGCAAAGCTATCTTGACGAGGTGATCGTCGATGATGCGGGGACACGGATGTTCGTGTGTTCGGATACCGACTATTGCACCGCACGCCGCGCCGCCGGGCACGGCAGCGGGGCCGGTGACACCACGCCGGCGGCAGGAGACGCGCGATGACCGAGACACGCATGGCGGCGGCCCCGACATCCGCGTTTCAAACCGATCCCGGCGCGCCCCTGCTGCGCGTGGAGGCGCTCACCAAACACTATGGCGCGCGTGTCGGCTGCGCCGATGTGTCCTTTGATCTCTGGCCGGGCGAGGTTCTGGGCGTGGTGGGCGAAAGTGGCTCGGGCAAATCGACGTTGCTCAGCTGTCTTGCAGGCCAGCTTGCCCCCGATACCGGGCGCGTGATCTTCGATACCCGCACCGACGGGCCGCGCGACACCCTGACCATGCCCGAGGGCGAACGCCGGACGCTGGGGCGCACCGACTGGGCCTTTGTCCATCAGAACCCGCGCGACGGGCTTCGGATGCGGGTCAGCGCGGGTGGCAATGTCGGCGAACGCCTGATGGCCGTCGGCGCGCGGCATTATGGACAGATCCGGGGCGCCGCGTCGGAATGGCTGGACCGGGTCGAGATCGAACTGGACCGGATCGACGACCGGCCCGCGGCCTTTTCCGGGGGGATGCAGCAGCGTTTGCAGATTGCGCGCAATCTTGTGACCGGGCCGCGGCTGGTCTTCATGGACGAACCGACCGGGGGCCTCGATGTCAGCGTTCAGGCACGCCTGCTGGATCTCTTGCGCGGGCTGGTACGCCGCATGGGGCTGTCCGCGATCGTGGTCACGCATGATCTGGCCGTCGTCCGGCTGTTGGCGGACCGGCTGATGGTGATGAAATCCGGACATGTGGTAGAGCAGGGACTGACCGACCAGGTGCTGGATGACCCGCAGCACGGCTATACCCAGCTTCTGGTCAGTTCGGTCCTGCGGGTATGAGGAGCGAGTCGATGATCGAGGTCGCGGATCTGGGAAAATCCTTCACGCTGCACGACCAGGGCGGGGCGGTGATCCCGGTTCTGCAGGGCGCCTGCTTCGAGGTCGCCCGCGGCGAATGTGTCGCGCTGACCGGTGACAGCGGTGCGGGCAAATCCACCGTCATGCGTATTCTCTACGGTAATTACCGCGCGCAAAGCGGGCGGGTGGTCGTCGCCGGCGTCGATATCGCCAGTGCCGCGCCCCGCACGATCCTTGCGCTGCGCCGTTCGGGTCTGGGCTATGTCAGCCAGTTCTTGCGGGTCGTGCCGCGCGTGCCCGCGCTGGAGGTTGTGGCAGAGCCGTTGCTGGCCCTCGGAACCGAAGAAGACGCCGCCTTTGCGCGGGCACGGGCCTTGCTGACGCGGCTGCGCGTCCCCGAGCGGCTTTGGTCGTTGTCGCCCACCACATTTTCCGGGGGCGAGCAGCAGCGGGTCAACATCGCGCGCGGCTTTGCGCATGGCTATCCCGTGCTGCTGCTGGACGAGCCTACGGCAAGCCTCGATGCTGCCAACCGTGAGACCGTGCTGACGCTGATCGAAGAGGCCAAGGCGGATGGCGCTGCGATCGTCGGCATCTTTCACGACCAGACCGCGCGGGCGCGTGTCGCGGACCGTGAGGTGGATGTCAGCCGCTTCGCCCCGGTGGCGGCATGAACGAGGGCCGGCTGATCGCCGTGGTCGGCCCTTCGGGCGTGGGCAAGGACAGCCTTATGGACAGCATCTGCGTGGCCCGTCCCGCGCTGCAGCGTGTCCGTCGCGTGATCACCCGGTCGCCCGATGCCGGTGGCGAGGATTTCGAGTCGGTGACCCCGGACGAGTTCGCCCGCCGCAGCGCGGCCGGGCAGTTCGCGCTGTGCTGGCAGGCGCACGGGCTGCACTACGCGATCCCGGTGGATGCGCTGCGCGGTCCGGCCCGCGGACAGGACGCGGTGGCGAATCTGTCTCGCCGGGTTCTTGTCGAGGCACAGGCCCTGTTCCCCCGGTTGCACGTGCTGTCCGTGACGGCCCCGCCCGAGGTTCTGGCGAACCGGCTGACCGCCCGCGGGCGTGAACCGGGCGACGAGACGGCGCAACGTCTGTCCCGCGCCGCGCCGCCGCTGCCCCGAGGCGTCGCCGTGACCGAGATCGACAATGGCGGCCCGCTGGCCGCGGCCGCCGCGGCCGCACTGGCCGCGCTCTATCCCGAAAGGGCCGAACGATGAAGCACGTGAAACCGCCCGTCGGCAGCTTCGCCCAGCAGGGCGAGGCTGCCGATCACCATGGGCTGCGACAGGACATCGTCGAAATGCGCCGCAAGGATGCGCGCGGCATCGGTCGGTGCCTCCAGCGGGCCGGTCAGGGTCAGGTGAAAGCGGAACTCGTCCATCACGAAGGGATAGCCCCATCGCGCCAGCATCGATGCCTGCCGTTCGGTCAGGCCGGGGCCCGTACGGCTGGCGATCTCTGCCTCGGTTGGCGGGTCGCGAAACGCATCCAGCGCGCGCACGGTGTCTCCGGCCAGCGCTGCCAATGCGTCGGTCGGGCCTTCGGGGCGCAATGCGACGAACCGGCCCATCGGCGCCACGGCCAGCCCATCCAGCGCGACCGGCGCGCGCCCGGCGCAAAATCTGTCCAGCGCGGAGCGCAGCACCTCCGGGTCGGCGCCCGCGGCAAGGCGGAAGGGCGGCTTGACCGTGCCGTGAAAGCCGTATTTGCGCGGCCGCCTTGTCAGCGTCGCCGCGGGGGCGGACAGCCCCGGCAATTCGGGCGGGGTTCGGTCACGACCGGCGACGCTGTCCCAGCCCAGCCAGTCCGCGCCGCGATCGTACAGCGGGCCTTCGGGGACGACGTATATGCAATAACGACGGTACGCGGTCATCGGCTGTCTCCAAATCGGTCGGAACGACAAGAAAGGTGGTCTGGATGCCACGCGACATGATCCTTGCCAATGCCCGCCTCGTCCTGCCGGACGAAATCGTCACCGGCAGCCTGCGGATCGACGGTGACCGGATCGTGGCCATCGACACCGGGAAGACGGTGCCCAAGGGGGCCGAGGATTGCGGTGGCGACTTCGTGGCGCCGGGGTTGGTAGAGCTGCACACCGACAACCTAGAGCGGCATCTGCGCCCGCGCCCGTCGGCCGCATGGCCGCATGACGCGGCCATCGTCGCGCATGACGCCGAGCTTGCCGGAACCGGCATCACGACCGTTTTCGACGCGATCCGCGTGGGCTCCATCGAGACCGGCGGCACGACCCCGGATCATCACCGTTATGCCCGCGCCATGGCGAACGAGATCCTGGCGATGCGCGCCGCAGGCGCGTTGCGGATCAGCCATCATCTGCATCTGCGCGCTGAAATCTGTTCTGAAACGCTGATCGAGGAGCTTGAGACCTTCGGTCCGGCGGATCGGATCGGCATCCTCAGCCTGATGGATCATACGCCCGGCCAGCGGCAATTTGCCGATCTGGGGCAATACGAAGCCTATGTGCGCGGCAAGCAGGGCTTGTCGCAGGCCGCGTTCGCGCGTCATGTGCGCGTCCGCCAGGATCTGGGGGCGCGCGTCGCCGCCACGCATGAGGCGGCCGCCGTCGCGGCGGCCGGGCGGCTGGGGGCCGTCCTTGCCAGCCATGACGACACCACGGTCGCGCATGTGGACCGCAGTGCACGCCACGGCACGCGGTTGGCCGAGTTTCCAACCACGCACGACGCGGCACAGGCCAGCCACGACCGTCGGATCGCGGTCATGATGGGGGCGCCGAACCTTATCCGCGGAGAATCCCATTCCGGCAACGTGTCGGCCGCCGCTTTGGCGCAGGCGGGATTGCTGGATATCGTATCCTCGGACTATGTGCCGGCGGCCCTGTTGCAGGCGGCGGTCGCGCTTGGCGATCAATGGGGCGACATGGCGCGCGCCATGGGGACGGTAACGCGTGCGCCGGCCCTGGCTGCCGGGCTTGATGACCGTGGCAGGATAGAACCGGGGTTGCGCGCCGACGTGATCCGTTTCGGCCTTGTGCGCAGCGTGCCCTTGCTGCGCGGGGTCTGGTCGCAGGGCGCCCGGGTTGCATAGGTCAAATGGCAAGGCCCTCGGCCGTCAGATACGCCATCGCCGCGCTTATGTGGCCGCGGTCCTTCAGTTCGAGCAGCAGATGCGGCCGCCGGGGCAGGGCGGCGAGTGCGGCGAAGACCGCGTGCCAGTGGATCGTGCCGCGCCCCGGCGCCCAGTGGCGGTCGGCATGGCCGTCGGCGTCCTGAAGATGGACGTGCCGCAGCATGTCGCCGGCGCGTGTTATGAAATAGTCCACCGGTGGTGCGCCGGTGCTGCCATGCGCGTATTGCGCGTGGCCCGTATCGAGCGAAAGCTGCACGTTCGCGCTGTCGAAACTGCGCGCCAGCGTCAGCCGGGCGTCGGGATCGACATCTTCGATATTCTCGATCACCAGCGTCACGCCCTCGTCCTCGGCGCGTCGGACAACGGGGCCAAGCACGTCGTGAACGGCTGCGATCCTGTCGGCGCGCGCCGAGGGCGACCCGTCGAGATTGTTGTGATCCCACGTCGTGTAGGGCGAATGGATCACCATCTGCGTGGCCCCGAGCGCCGCGCAGGCGTCCAGTCCGGTCAGGAACCGCCGGGTGATGAGGGGGGCGATCTCGGGGTCGTTGTTGGCGATATCCAGACCGAGAAACGGGCCGTGGATCCCCAGCCGTCCCTCGAACCCGTCAAGCGCCGCACGCGCCGCAGCTACGTGGGCGCGCCAGTCGCCCAGCAAGACCTCGGGCATCAGGAAATCCTGAATCTCCAGATCGCGCTGGCCGGCGATCAACCAGTCGCGAAAGCGCGGCAGATCCTCGACCATGAGTGCGGCGCCGACGGAAAGCGGCAAGGTCATGTCATGTTCCTTTCACATCTTGTGCCGAATGTGCCCGGCGTGTCGCGATCATTCAAACATCCCGCAGGCCGGTCCCCCGGATCTCGTCCGCATGTCGCCAGGACACCGCCGTGCGGGCGTCGATCTCACGTCAGTATTGCATTTTCATGACACAGCCCCGCCAGAGCGGAACGAGAAGGAGACCTTGCATGGCACAGTCCGCAACATCCGGTCCGCGGCTTTCCCAGGCCCCGACCGTTCACCCCGAGGCAGAGGTTGCCCCCGACGTGTCATTGGGGGCGTGGACCGAAATCGGGCGCGGCACGCGCATCAGTGAAAGCACCGTCGGCGACTACTCGTACATCACCGAATGGGGCCACGTGGCGGGCACGGTGATCGGCAAGTTCTGCTCTATCGCGAACCATGTGCGGCTGAACCCCGGCAATCATCCGACATGGCGCGCCTGCCAGCATCATGCGATCTATCGTGCGCATGACTACGATCTGGGCGAACCGGATGCCGCGTTCTTCGCCTGGCGCAGAGACCACCCGGTGACGATCGGCCATGACGTCTGGATCGGTCATGGCGTGACGGTGACGGCAGGCGTAACCGTGGGGACCGGGGCGGTGATCGGCGCGGGGGCCGTTGTGACCCGAGACGTGGCCCCCTACAGCGTCGTTGGCGGCGTGCCAGCGCGCCCTATCCGTGCCCGTTTCGATACGCGTCAGGCCGAGGCGCTGATGGCCATCGCGTGGTGGGACTGGACACATGACGCCCTGCGTGTGGCGCTTCCCGACTTTCGAACGCTATCCATCGACGCCTTTATCGAGAAGTACCGGCACGTCTGATCCGTGGCGCGTTGATCTGGCCGACGGACGGGTCACAGAAGCTTCATCGAATGGTCGCACGCGTGTCAAAGGCCGCCCTCATTTCAAAGCGTATTCGCGACGCATGCCGGGCCAGTCCCCGGTGCGTCGCGAGATCGAAATGAACCAAACGGGATGCCCAACATGTTCAGAACGACGCTCAGCGCGGCCATCGTCGGCGCAACCGCCCTGACCTTTTCCGCGGCCCTCGCCCAGGATGGCACATGGCGCGACGAGGTGCCGGAATTCCGGATAGGTCTTCTGGGAGGCGAAAACGAACAGGACCGCCTTTCCCAGAATGCCTGTCTGAAAGGCTACCTGGAAGAGCGTCTCGGGGTGCCCGTTTCGCTGTATCCCGCATCCGATTACGCCGGGGTGATGCAGGGTCTGCTGGCCGGTCAGCTTGAATTTGCGGGTCTTGGCGCGGCGGGCTATGCCGGCATCCATTTGCAAGATCCCGACGCGGTCGAGCCGCTGATGACCACGATGCAGATCGACGGGTCGCTCGGTTATTACTCGGTGATGGTTACGCGTGCGGATTCGGGAATCGAAACGCTTGATGACATGGAAGGCCGCACGCTCGCCTTCGCCGATCCCAACTCGACCTCGGGCTTCGTGGTGCCGGAGCTGGAGCTGCGCGACCAATTGGGCACCGAGGATCTGGAGACCTATTTCGAGCGCACCAACTTCGCCGGCGGTCACGAGCAGGGCGTCGTCGCGGTACTGAACGGCCAGTACGACGCCGCCGTGACATGGGCCTCGGGTGTCGGCGATGTCGGCAAGGGCTATTCGCGGGGCAACCTGCGGTCGATGGTCGACAAGGGTATGCTCGACATGAGCGATCTGAACATCGTCTGGCAGTCCAACCTGATTGCCAACGGCCCCCGCGTGATCCGGTCGGACGTGCCGCAGGAACTCAAGGATCTGGTCATGGGGGCGTTGATGCGGCTGCAGATCGAAGATCCTGACTGTTATCGCGGGGTCCGGTCGGGCGATGCGCTGGGCAACTGGCCCGTCGATCACGCGTTCTACGAGACCGTCGTCGACCAGCGGAAAAAGCTGCAGAACGCCGCACGCTGATCATTTCATCGGACCCGTGCGCGGGCCCGTGACTGGCGCCCCCGAACGGGGCGTCGGTCGATCCGAACATACACCGTAACAGGACGCATCCCATGCTGACCCTCAACGCGCTGAGCCGGGCCTTCGGCGACACCCTTGCCGTCGATTCGGTGACGACGACGCTTGAAGACGGGCAGATGGTCGGCGTGATCGGACGGTCCGGGGCCGGCAAGTCGACCCTGCTGCGGCTGATCAACCGTTTGACCGACCCCACCGACGGAGAGATCCTGTTCGAAGGCCGTGACATCGCCAGGCTGCGCGGCAAGGAGCTGCGCCGCTGGCGGTCCGATTGCGCGATGATCTTCCAGCAGTTCAACCTTGTGGGGCGGATGGACGTCATCGGCAACGTGATCTCGGGCCGGCTGTTCGACATGCCGTCCTGGCGCGCCATGGCACAGGTCCATACCCGTGAAGAACGCGCGCTGGCGATACAGGCGCTGGACCGGCTGGGCATGGCCCAAACCGCGCTTCAGCGTGCTGAAACGTTGTCGGGCGGCCAGCAACAGCGCGTCGCCATAGCGCGGGCGTTGGCGCAAAGCCCGCGTCTGGTGCTGGCGGACGAACCCATCGCCTCGCTCGACCCGCTCAACGCCAAGATCGTTATGGACGCCCTGAGTGATATCAACAAGACTGACGGGATCGGCGTGATCTGCAACCTTCACACGCTGGATACCGCGCGCAAGTACTGTGACCGGGTCATCGGGATGAAGGATGGCCGGGTCGTGTTCGACGGCACCTCTGAACAGCTGACACGCGGAGTCGTGTGCGACATCTACGGCGCCGAAAGCGGGGATTTCGACGAATCCGCGACCTCGACAAGCATGGGCGCGGATATGCACGCGGCCACCGAATATGCCTGAGGCCCTGTCATGACCGACGCCATGCCCGACGCGGCCGAAACCGCTGTCACCCGGTTCGAGCACCAGCGCCGCGAGGTGATGCGCCAGAAGCGGGCCAGCGCCATGGTGATGGCGGGGATCTTTGTCATAGCCGTGTTGTGGTCGGCGCAGGTGTCCGACTTTCTTCCGGAAAAGCTGATCAACGGCGTGCCGCGGATCTTCGAATATTTCGGCACGATCATGCCGCAATTGGAATTGGACAAGCTGTTCATCGGCCGCGAAGCAGCCGGTGATGCCGTGCCCGGATCAATCACCTATTGGTATGCCGACTTCTGGCAGTATGTCTCGCTGATCTGGGATACGTTGCTGATGGCGCTGACCGCGTCGATGCTGGGGGCGATCGGTGCGTTCCTGTTGTGCTTTCCGGCATCGCGCAACCTGACGCCGAACTATGCCGTGTACTGGCTGGCCCGGCGCGTCATGGAGGTTTTGCGCGGCGTGCCCGAGATCCTGTTCGCGCTGATCCTGGTGTTCATGGTCGGGATCGGCCCATTGGCAGGGGTGATTGCGATCGCGCTGCACACGGTGGGCGCGCTGGGCAAGCTGTTCTCGGAGGTCAACGAGAATGCCTCGCTCAGGCCCGTGGACGGCATCGCCGCGGTCGGCGGAACATGGGCTGAACGCATGATGCTGGGCATACTTCCGCAGGTGATGCCGAACTTTGTCAGCTATGCGCTATTGCGCTTCGAGATCAACGTACGGTCGTCGGCTGTGATCGGCTTTGTCGGGGCCGGCGGGATCGGGCAGGAACTGAACCGCGTGATCAGCTTCTATTCCGACGACCGCGTGCTGGCCGTGCTGGTCCTGATCGTGGTGACCGTGACGGCGATCGATCTCGTATCCGATCGCCTACGCCAGAGACTGACCGGCAAGGAGGACTGACCATGTCGGAGGCATCCCAGCTTGACGTCGCCGCCATCGCCCGTGCCCATCCGGACGTTTTTCCCGGTCCCGGTCGGGCACTGCGCCGGTGGGGGCCATGGGCGCTGGCGCTGGCCTATCTGCTGTGGTCGCTTTGGTATTTCGACTTTGCGGCACTTTTTGACAGTTCCGACAGGGCGCTGGTCCTGCTGCGTGCGGTGGTCGACTGGCAGGATATGGGTGAATGGCAATACGCCACCATCTATCGCGGCATCGCCGAGACGGTCGCCATGGCGTTTCTGGGTACCTTGCTGGCGACCGTCCTGTGTCTGGTGGTGGGGTTCATGTCGGCCCGCAACGTCGTTCCCATGGCCCTGCCGCGCCACGCGGTGCGCCGCGTGCTGGACGTTCTGCGCGGGGTCGATCAACTGATCTGGGGCCTCGTCTTCGTGCGTGCCGTCGGATTGGGGCCGCTGGCGGGGGTGCTGGCGATCTTCGTGAACGACGTGGGCACGCTGGGCAAGCTCTACTCCGAGGCGATCGAGAATATCGATCGCCAGCAGGTCGAGGGCGTGCGGGCCACGGGCGCGGGGCCGCTCAAGGTGATCCGATACGGGTATTTGCCGCAGGTGGCGCCGATATTCCTGTCGCAATCGCTGTATTTCTTCGAGTCGGCCACGCGGACGGCGACGATCCTCGGCATCGTCGGGGCCGGCGGGATCGGCATGATCATCATCGAGAGGTTTCGCGCCTCGCTTTATGATCAGGTCGCCTTTGTCGTGCTGAACGTGCTGATCGTCATCGCGGTCATCGACTGGGTCTCGGGCAAGCTGCGGCGACGCCTGATCGGTCGGGTCGAGTAAACACGCGCCACGCGGTCGGGCAACGCATGCGCCGCCGCAGACCGCTTGCCGGCACGCATCCGTCGACCGTGTTCGCCGGTATCTTGCCCCATGGCGGGCCAGCGCTCTATCCCCCCTCAGAGGCAGCGTTGGAGGCAAGCTGATGCAACGGGGTCCGGGGCGGGCGGGTATCGCGATTTATCTTGGTGCCGGGGTGCTCGCGGTGCCCGCCCTCGCCTTCGCCGCCTACTCCATCATCCTCGGGGCGCGGGGCCTTGGGCTTGACCTGTCCCAGGAAACCTATCTGTACACGTCCGGCCGCGTGCCCGCGAATCTCGCTGTCTTTTCGCACATGATCCTTGGCGGCCTGATCATGGTGGTCGCCCCGCTGCAATTGATCGGTCGCCTGCGGGCGCGCTATCCGCGCCTGCACCGGATCACGGGGCGTGTTGTCGTTGCCGGTTCGATCACCACCGCGCTTGGCGGACTTGGATATATCGCGCTACGGGGCACCGTGGCGGGCGCGTTGATGGATGTCGGTTTTGCGCTGTATGGCGGGCTTGTCATCGTCGCGGCGGTGCAGGTTGTGCGACTGGCACGCGCCGGTGACGTCGGGCAGCACCGGGACTGGGCATTACGGCTTTTCGTGTTGGTGATGGGGTCCCTGATTTTTCGTCTGCATTACACGATCTGGTACCTTCTTACCGATGGGTTGTGGAGCACCGAACATCTGGACGGACCCTTCGACCAGGTGCAGTATTTTGCATTCTATCTGCCCTATCTTGCCGCACTTGAATTGTGGATCAGACTGCGGTCGCGCAGGGCGATGCCGCCGTGACGCCCGCAGGCCGCGGGCAGATCACGCGTGACATTCGTTTTGGCGATGATGCCGCATCGGCCCGTTGCGTGGACGTGCCGGATTGCATCCCTGTCCGTCGTTGGAATGTCGCCTAGCTTGCCCGATGCCGCGGCACGTTGCGCAGGTGACTGCCGACGACGCCGCCCGGCAACGCCGCAATCCGATCGGCCACCGCCAGAAGTTCCATGAGATCGATCCCGGTATCCAACCCGCCCTCGTTGAACGCAAAGACAAGATCTTCGGTTGCGGTGTTGCCGGTCGCACCCGGCGCGAACGGACACCCGCCAAGCCCCGCTGCCGCCGTGTCGAACACGTCAACACCGACATCCCACGCGGCGAGTGCGTTGGCGACGCCTTGTCCGAACGTGTCGTGCCCGTGAAAGGCCCAGCCGTTGCGGGCGGTCTCCGGCAGTGCCATCGCGGCGCGAAAACGCTCGCGCACAGAGAATGCGTTGGCCCGGCCGGTCGTGTCGCATAACGCGATCTCGGCCTCGGGTGCGAGCGTGGCGGCACGGGCGGCGGCGTCGAGCACCCGGTCCAGCGGCACCGGGCCGTCGAACGGGCAGTCAAAGGCAGTCGCCAGGTCCACCCGAAGTCGCACGTCCTTTGGCAGGTTGGCGACGATCCGGGCGAGCCCCTCGATGGACTGGTCCACGCTTTGACGCACATTGTTGAGATTGTGGGCCTCGGAGATCGAAAACACGTAGCAGACCTCCTTTATGCCGGCGGCCACGGCGTTTTCCGCGCCGCGCTCGTTGGGGATCAGCGCGCAGAGACGGGCGGGCAGGTCGTGCACCGCCGCGGCGATCTCGGCCATGTCGGCCATCTGCGCGACAGCCTTTGGCGAGACGAAAGACCCGATCTCGACGCGCGGACAGCCTGCCGCCACAAGGTCGCGTATGATCGCGATCTTGGTGTCGGTCGCGAGCGGCTCGGAGATGGACTGAAATCCGTCGCGCGGAGCGACCTCGCAGATCTGCGGGAGACGGGTCATGCTGTGTCCTACTGTTGGGGCGGCCATGTCGCGGGGCCGCATCTGGGTCATATCATCCCCGACCTTCGGCGGGTCACACTGACGCCTGCCAAGCGGACGATGCGTGCAGGGTTGGCGAAAGCCGCGTCGTCACAGTAGCGCAAGCCTGTCATGCCGGCCCGGTCGAGAGGATCTCAGATACGCTGCAGATCCTCTTTCTTCCCGATGTCTCGCCCGGTGATCGCGTCCATGATGTTCAGCGCAAATCGGATCGTGAGAAGCCCGAACCCGATCGGGAGCATCGCGTAGGGGTACACCATCGGCGTGCCGAAGCTGGACGACACCCGTTCGCCGTAATCCCAGGCATCAAAGGCCAGATGAAACCCGCGCCATGTCATGATCGCCGAGAACACAACGCCGAAGGCCCCGATGATCATCCGGTTCACCCGTTGCGCCGCGTCGCCCATCATGTCTGCGAAAAAGCTGATGCGGATATGGCTGTCGGTCCGCTGGACGTCGGCCGCTGTCATGATCGCCACGTAAATGATGAGGAACGTGTTGATCTCGAGCGACCAGGAGGTCGGCGCCGTGAAGACGTAGCGCATGATCGCATCGTAGCAGATGGTGATAACCATGAACGTCATAACGAGTTGCCCGCCTGCGCGCGTGATGCGTTCCAAGGCGGTGATGATGCGTCTCATGGGCATGCTCCTTGGTCCAGTGACTGGCAATGCCCGCGCGGGCGGGGCGGTCGGCACCGCCCGCGCGGATCGGTTCGATCAGATCAGGCCGTTTCGCCCATCGCCAGCGCGATGGCGCGTTCGCCGACATCGCGGCCGACTTCCTCGATCCAGTTGTCCCTGACCTCCTGTGCGGCCTCGCTCAGACGCGAGAGGTCCTCATCGCTGGCCTCGACCTGCTCCAGCCCGGCCTCTTCGATCATGGGCCAGTATTCCTCGGGGTAGATCGTGTTGTTGGAGTAGCTTGCGCCATTTTCCTCGAACCACTGGGCTGCCTCCTCGAAGGCCGCCTTCTCGGCGTCGCCCATGCGGTCCCATCCCCGTGTGGTCGTGAACAGGCCGATGCCGTAGGCGGTCATCGGCAGCTTGTAGACGACGTCCAGCTGTTCCTGGAGCGAACGGCCGATGATGGTCGAGATGTTGGCCACCGCCGCGTCGACCGTCCCACGCTGCAGCGCCAGATACAGTTCGGACGACGGGATGCGCACCGCGCCGGCGCCGTACCCTTCGACGACCTGGGTTGCCTCGAAGCTGACGACGCGGACCTTCTTGCCGTCGATGTCGTCGATCGAACGGATCGGCCCCGATGCGCTCGACCAGATGTATTCAGGCTCGAGGATGTTGCCCATCATCGACACCATGTAGAGGTCGGACTCGGCAAGCTGCTCGTTGATCAGATCGAACAGCGGGCTGCCCTTGGCGATGCGACCTGGATTGGCGTAAAGTTCATCGACCACGCCGGGCAGACCGGTGATCCCCAGGATTGGAAGGGAGCGGGTGATGTAGCTCGTGGTATGAAACATGAAGTCGATGGAGCCCGACCGCAGCGCCGGAAGCTGCTCGTCCGCCTTCAGCAGCTTGCCGCTGTCATAGTAATCGACCGCGACCGCGTCGGACTGATCCAGACGCTCGACGAATCCGGCAGAGCCGTAGGCGAGCGCCTTGTAGCTGGGTGGCAGGTAGCTGACTCCGGTCATGGTCGTCTGCGCCGCCGCCGGGCCGGCAAAGCCCCCCAGGCCGATCGCCGTGCCGCCCATCATAACGGCCGAATTCGTCAGGAATGTGCGTCTTGTCTGTGTCATGTCTTTCTCCTCCTCGTGTTGACTTCGGTTATATTACAGCAACCCCGGCAGCCACAGGCTGATTTCAGGGAAAAGGACAAAGATCATCAGGACCGCGAACTGGACGGCCACGAAGGGCACGACCGATCGGATGATCTCCTCGACCTCGAGCTGTGGACAGACGCCCTTCAGGGCGTACAGGTTAAGGCCCACCGGCGGGGTGACGACGGCGATTTCCAGGTTCATGACGAGAACGATGCCGAACCATAGCGGATCGTAGCCCAGTGCCTCGATCAGGGGCAGCAGGATCGGGGTCGTCACAACGATGAGCGATACCGCATCCACGAGCATCCCCAGCAGAACGAGTGCGATCATGATGAGAACCAGGATCGCCCAGGCAGGCAATTCGGTTGCCGTCAGCGCGGCCGACACGTTTTCGGGCACGCGCACCACGTTCAGGTAGTCCCCAAATATCTTGGCGCATCCGATGATGAGCATGATGGCACCGGACACCTTGACCGATGCGGCAAAGATCTCGGTGATCTGACGCCAGTCAAGACAGCGGAATATCAACGTGGCGATCAGGAAGGCCCCCGCCGCCCCGAAGGCCGCGGCTTCGGACGGGGTGGCGAACCCGGTGTAGATGGACCCCAGCACGATGACCACCAGCAAAAGCGCGTGCCAGATCCCGCCAAGCGCGCGGAACTTTTCGCCGCGGGTCGGGACAGGGCCGTCATCGGCGGGCGCTTCGTCGGGGTTCCGCAAGACGCGGATGTAGATATAGGTCGACAGCGCCAAGGCCAAGACAAGCCCCGGAAGGATGCCGCCTATGAAAAGCGCGCCGACCGACACGCCCGATACCGCGCCGTAGATGATGAACGGCACCGAGGGCGGTATCAGCATGGCCAGCGCGCCCGACGAGGCGACGGACCCCGCGGCAAGCCTGCGCGAATACCCGCGGTCCAGCATCTGCGGCACCGCGATCGAGCCTACGGCGGCGACACCGGCGACGGATACGCCCGATACCGCACCGAAGATCGCCGAAGCGCCAACCGTGGCGATGGCCAGTCCACCGCGCAGCCATTGAAGCCAGAGTGCCGCAGCATGGAAAAGGTTCTTGCCCACCGGGGTCGCGCCCAGAATATTTCCCATGAGTATGAACAATGGCAGCGCGATCAGTTCGAACGAATTGAGCTGACCGAAAAACGACGTGGGCGCGAAAAAGAACGCGATCGAGCCGCGTGCCATGTACAGCCCCAACAGCCCCGACGCCCCGAGCGCAAGAAAGATCGGCGCCCCGACACCGATCAGCCCCAGAAGGACCCCCAGCACGATGATGGGTTCGGCAATCATAGGCCGCGCCCCGGTTGCATCTTGTTCATGTATCTTCCTCCCACGCCCGGGCAGGTTCCCGGCATCTGTCTTGTCGGATTACTTGTCAGATTATGCCCTGATCGCGCAGTGTCACGATTTGGGCGTCGTCATAGTCCAGAATTTCGGACAGCACGCTTTCGGTGTCCGCGCCCAGCGACGGCCCAAGCCCGCGGATTTTTCCGGGACTGTCGGACAGGCGTGGGAACACGTTCTGCATCGCAAGACTGCCACGGTCCGGATCGGGCACGCGCACGACGGCCTCGCGCGCCTTGAAATGCGGATCGTCCAGCATGTCCTTTGCCGTGTAGGCGAGGCCGACCGGCACGCCGGCCTCGCCCAGCCGGTCGACGATGTCCTGGGCCTTGACGGTGCGGGTCCATTCGGCGACCCGCGCGTCAAGCGCATCCTGGTTCTGGCCGCGCGCCTGATGGTCCGCGTAGCGCGGATCCTGTGCCAGTTCCGGCGCGCCCATCACCTCGCAAAGTCGCGCAAAGACAGTGTCCTGATTTGCCCCGATGATGACTTCCTTGCCGTCGGCGGCGGGGTAGGCGTTCGAGGGGGCGATTCCGGGCAGGGACGACCCATGGCGTTCGCGGATGTGCCCGCCGGAATCGTATTCCGCGACCAACGCCTCGGTCAGACCCAGAACCGCCTCGTAGATGGCGCTGTCCACGACCTGTCCTTGCCCGGTCTTGTGGCGGTGCTGCAACGCCAGCAAAACGCCCATGGCGGCATTCATGCCGGCCAGAGAGTCGCCCAGGCTGAGCCCGACGCGAACCGGCGGGCGGTCTGGATACCCCGACAGATGGCGCAGGCCGCCGGCTGCTTCGCAGACCGACGCAAAGCCGGCGCGCGATGCGTAGGGACCATCCTGTCCGTAGCCCGACACCCGCGCCATGATGAGCCGCGGATTGATTTGCGACAGTGTATCAAAACCAAGATCCCAGCCCTCCATCGTGCCGGGACGAAAGTTCTCGATCAACACATCGGCTTCGCGGACGAGGTCACGCAGTACCGCCTGCCCTTCCGATTGGCGCAGATCCAGCGTGATCGAGCGTTTGCCGCGCGCGATCACTGACCACCACACGGGCCGGCCATCGGCATCGGGGCGACCCCACTGACGCATGGCATCGCCCTTGAGGGGCGGCTCGACCTTGATCACCTCGGCACCGAAGTCGGCGAGAACCTGGCCGCAATACGGGCCGGCGATCAACTGCCCCAACTCGATGACACGAATTCCGTCCAGCGGTGACGTCCCCATCGCGCACTCCCCTCCACACAATACGACAAAACCATGTCCCGATGCGAAATCCAAGGCTTAATCAACGGCCAAGGCGCACCGGTCCCGTGGGTGATACTTGTAGAGGCTGGCAAGGACAACTGACCGCGTTGCAGGCTGAGCAAGGTGCGCCAGTCGCAAAATCACCAGAGGCGCTGCGCATTTTCCCTGAGCGGACGGCCGACGAAACGCGGGTATTTCACTCATCGGGATGTCGTTCCCCCAGCATGCCTGCGTACCTGCCGCACCTTATCGTAACCACGGAAACGTCACGCGGGACACGCGAATTGGGCCGCGCCGCGCGCGCCCTGCGGCGTGTTGGAGGCGCGCCTCATGGGGGCTTTGCGATGCCCGGCGCGCGGTCTGGTTTACGTTCCTTAAACCTTTCGGGGTCTTTTGCCAATCAAGCGGTCATGAGGCCCACACCGATACGGGATCAAGGAGAGCGAGGCGATGATACTGGATTACTTCCGGCAAAGCGGCGCGGCAGGCGAGGGGGCGGCGGCGCCGTCCATCCCCGAACAGAAGGCGAGCGCCACAGGCCGTGTCATGGCCTGGGGCAGCGCGGGCCGCGTCGCCTGGAGCCCGCGCGACAGCGTCAGCCTCGCGCGGACCGGTTTCGCCGGCAACCCGGTGGGCTTTCGCTGCGTCAAGATGATCGCCGAGGCCGCGGCGGCGCTGCCGCTGGTGCTGCAGGACAGCGAACAGCGTTTCAGCGTGCATCCCGTCCTTGATCTGATCCGGACGCCCAACCCGGCGCAGGGCCGCGCCGAGCTTTTCGAGGCATTGTACGGCCAGCTTTTGCTGACCGGCAACGCCTATGTCGAGGCCGTCGGCACCGGCGCGGGTGTGCCGGTGGAACTGCACGTGCTGCGCTCTGACCGGATGAGCGTGGTGCCGGGCGCGGATGGCTGGCCGGTGGCCTATGACTATGCCGTGGCCGGGCGCAAGCACCGCTTCGACGTGGCCGAGGGTGTGCCCTGCATCTGCCATATCAAGAGCTTTCACCCGCAGGACGACCATTACGGCCTGTCGCCCCTGCAGGCGGCGGCGCAGGCGGTGGATGTCCACAATTCCGCGAGCCGCTGGTCCAAGGCGTTGCTGGACAATGCCGCGCGGCCATCGGGCGCGATCGTCTACAAGGGCGCCGAGGGACAAGGCGCGCTGTCTGCGGATCTGTACGACCGGCTGGTGGGCGAGATGGAAGCGCATCATCAGGGCGCGCGCAATGCCGGCCGGCCGATGCTGCTGGAAGGCGGGCTGGATTGGAAGCCGATGGGGTTCAGCCCCTCGGACATGGAATTCCAGAAGACCAAGGAAAGTGCGGCGCGCGAGATCGCGCTGGCCTTCGGCGTGCCGCCGATGCTGCTTGGGATCCCCGGTGATGCCACCTTCGCCAATTACCAGGAGGCAAACCGCGCCTTCTACCGGCTGACGGTGCTGCCGCTGGCGCTGCGCGTCAGTGCAGCCGTGGCGGCGTGGCTGGCGCGGATGAACGGCGAGGCGTTCGAACTGCATCCCGACCTAGATCAGGTGCCGGCGCTGGCCGCCGAGCGCGACGCGCAATGGAGCCGTGTGGCCGGGGCCGATTTCCTGACACCGGCCGAGAAGCGTGAGCTGCTGGGGCTGCCGGCGCTGCCCGAGGCGGATCTGGATGGCTGAGCAGGGTCCGCCGCCGCGCTACGGGTTCGAGCCGTTCGATTGTGCGCCTGCCCTGAGGCTTGAAGCGCATGAGCGGGTCTCGGAGCTGCAGATCAAGGCGACGCGAGAGCGGCTCGACCGGCTGGAAGCGGCGATCGAGCGATTGGAGCGGCGGTTGTGGCTGGCGGTCTACGGCGTGGTCGCGGCGATCCTGGTGCAGGCGTTTCAGCCGATCCTGGCGGCGCTGCCCTGAGATGGAAACGGAAAGGACAAGGCGTATGGAAATGGACACGGGACTGGAGCGCAAGTTCGCGCGGCTGGACGGCGCGGCGCTGAGCGTGAGCGAGGCCGGGCGGATCGAGGGATATGCCAGCCTGTTTGACGCCCCGGATCAGGGTGGCGATTTGGTGGCGCGGGGTGCCTACGCGGCAAGCCTCAAGCGGCTGGATGCCGAAGGACGCCGCGTCAAGATGCTGTGGCAGCACGACCCCGCGCAACCCATCGGCATCTGGGACCAGGTGCGCGAGGACGCGCGCGGACTGTATGTGACCGGGCGACTGCTTGAGACCGTGGGGCGCGCCCGCGAAGCCGCGGCGCTGATCGCCGCGGGCGCCATCGACGGCCTCAGCATCGGCTACCGGACGCTGCGGGCGACAAAAAACGACAAGGGCCAGAGGCTCTTGCAGGAACTGGAGCTTTGGGAAGTGTCGCTGGTGACCTTCCCGATGCTGCCCAGTGCGCGGGTGACCGCAAAGGGCGACAGCCCCGAGGCGGACGCTTTGCGCGAATTGGCGGCGGTCTTCGACGCGGCCCGCCGGGAGATGACGCGGATGTAGCCCGCGCGACCAGACCAACCTGAAGGATGACCAAGATGACAACCCAAGCGCAGGCTCGGGCCGGGGAAGATCTGTCTCCGGCGGCAGAAATGAAAACCGCCGTGACCGGTTTCATGAACGAATTGAAGGACTTTCAGTCCGGGATCGACCGCAGGCTTCAACAGCAGGAAGAGAAGATGACCATGTTTGAACGCAAGACAATCGCAATGGCGCGCCCCCATCTGGCGGCCGCCGCCGACATCCACGCCCCGCATCGCAAGGCGTTCGACGCGTATTTGCGCGGTGGCGATGATGACGGGCTGCGCGGGCTGGAACTGGAAGGCAAGGCGCTCAACACCGCGGTGGCCGGCGATGGCGGCTACCTCGTGGATCCGCAGACCTCAGACATGATCCACTCGGTCCTGAGCTCGACCGCTTCGATCCGGGCAGTGGCCAATGTGGTGGCGGTCGAGGCCACCAGTTTCGACGTCCTCGTCGATCATGCCGATGTCGGCCATGGCTGGGCCACCGAGACCGGCACCCTGGGCGAGACCGACACGCCCGTGATCGACCGCATCAGCATCCCGCTGCACGAGCTGAGCGCGCTGCCCAAGGCGTCGCAGCGCCTGCTGGACGACAGCGCGTTCGACGTCGAGGCCTGGCTTGCCGGCCGCATCGCCGACAAGTTCGCGCGCGCCGAGGCCGCGGCGTTTGTCGCGGGTGACGGCGTGGACAAGCCGCGCGGTTTCCTGACCCATCCGACGGTCGATAATGATATCTGGAGCTGGGGCAATATCGGCTACATCCCGACGGGTGCCGATGGCGATATCGCGGGCCCCGATCCGATCATCGACACGGTCTATGCGCTGGGCGCGCAGTACCGCGCCAATGCGACCTTCGTAATGAATTCGAAGACTGCCGGCACGATCCGCAAGATGAAGGATGCCGATGGCCGGTTCCTGTGGTCCGACGGTCTGGCGGCGGGCGAGCCGGCGCGGCTGCTTGGCTACCGCGTGCTTATCGCCGAGGACATGCCCGACATCGCCAGTGGCGCGGATGCCATCGCATTCGGCGATTTTGGCGCAGGCTACACCGTGGCCGAGCGTCCCGATCTGAGGGTGCTGCGCGATCCCTACAGCGCCAAGCCGCATGTCCTGTTCTACGCGACCAAGCGGGTCGGCGGTGACGTGTCGGACTTCAAGGCGATCAAACTGGTGCGGTTCGCCGTCGCATAAGCGTCGGTGAGAGGGGCGGGGGCGTCTGGCCCCCGTCCCGGGGCGCGCGTGCAGCCCGCGAGAGGCGTTGTTCAGTCATCCCCCTCCGTCCGTGCAACGCCGGGTCGCGCGCGCCTCGACCACCGGAGGGGTCCGGGAGATTTGGAGAAGGTCCATGATGTTGATGGAAGAAACCGCGGTGCCCCTGGCCGCGCTGCCGCTGGCGGAATTCAAGGCGCATCTGCGGCTGGGGACGGGGTTTTCGGATGGCGACATCCAGGACCCGGTGCTGGAGAGTTTCCTGCGCGCCGCCCTTGCCGCGATCGAGGGGCGGACCGGAAAGGTCTTGCTGGAGCGCGACTTTTCCTGGGTGCTGAGCCGCTGGCGCGACGCCGAGGGCCAGGCGCTGCCGGTCGCCCCGGTGACCGAGATCCTCAGCTTGATCCTGCGCGACCGCAACGACGAGACCGAAGTCGTGCCGCCTGCGCATTACCGGCTGGAGCGGGACGCGCATCGGCCTGTGCTGCGCCCGACGGGCACCTTTCTGCCGTCGCTTGCCTCGGGCGGCGTGGCCGAGATCGTGTTTCGCGCAGGGTACGGTGCCGTATGGAGCGATCTGCCACCCGACCTTGCGCAGGCGGTGCTGATGCTGGCGGCGCATTACTACGAATACCGCCACGAGATGGGGCTGAGCGGCGGCTGCATGCCGTTCGGCGTGTCCAGCCTGATCGAACGCTACCGCACCGTGCGGCTGCTCGGCGGGGGGGCGCGTTGATGGCGGCCCCGAGGCTCAACCGGCCGCTGGTGCTGGAGGTTCCGCAGCGCAGCCCCGACGGCGCGGGCGGGTTCACCGAGACATGGGTGGCGCGCGGCACGCTCTGGGCCGAGGTCGCGGCGCGTACCGGGCGCGAAACCGAGGCCGTGACCGTCAGCGTGGGCCGCGCCGCGTTCCGGATCACCGTGCGCGCCGCCCCGCAGGGCAGCCCACGCCGCCCGCAAGCAGGGCAACGTTTTCGCGACGGGGTGCGGATTTTCCGGATCCTGTCGGTAACCGAACAGAATGCCGGCGCGCGCTTCCTGACCTGCTGGGCCGAAGAGGAGGTGGTGACATGACCTACACCGTGGCCGCGAGCCTGCAAGAGGCGGTGTTCACGCGCCTGACATCGGATGCGGCGCTTGCCGCGCTGGTCGGGCCCGCGATCTTTGACGCGCTGCCAGGCGGGGCCGTACCGCCGCTTTACGTGACGCTTGGCCCCGAGGAGGTGCGCGCGCGCGGCGATGGCAGCGCGGGCGGTGCCTGGCACCGCCTGACCGTGACAGTGGTCAGCGACGGGGCCGGGTTCCTGGAGGCCAAGCGCGTGGCCGCCGCTGTGAGCGATGCGCTGGACGGTGCGCAGATGAGCCTTGGGCACGGCAGCCTTGTGGGCGTGCAGTTTTGGCGCGCCCGCGCCCGGCGCGAGACCGGCGGTAACCGTCGCCGGATCGACCTGATCTTTCGTGCGCGCGTCGATGACGGCGCCTAACCCCGACTTCATGGAGTAAGAGACATGGCAGTGCAGAACGGCAAGGATCTGTTGATCAAGATCGATCTCAACGGCAGTGGCAATTTCGAGACGGTGGCAGGGCTGCGCGCGACGCGCGTCAGCTTCAACGCCGAAAGCGTGGATGTCACGAGCCTCGATTCCGCTGGGGGCTGGCGCGAGTTGCTGGCCGGCGCGGGTGTCAAATCCGCCAATATCAGCGGGTCCGGCATCTTTCGCGACGCGGCGAGCGACGCGCGGGCGCGGCAGATCTTCTTTGACGGCGAGATGCCGGATTTTCAGGTGATCATCCCTGATTTCGGCACCATCGAAGGGCCGTTTCAGGTCAGTGCGGTCGAATACGGCGGCACGCATGACGGCGAGGCGACCTACGAGCTGTCGCTTGCTTCGGCCGGTCGCCTGATCTTCACGGCGCTGTGACCGGGATGGCCAATCCCTATGCAGGCGAGGTGGCGCTGGTGATCGACGGCGAGCGGCACGTGATGCGGCTGACCCTCGGCGCGCTTGCCGAGCTTGAGGCGACGCTGGCGCAGGGATCGCTGGTTGACCTGGTGGCGCGGTTCGAGGAGGGCGCGTTTTCCACACGCGACGTTCTGGCGCTGATAGTGGCCGGGCTGCGCGGCGGGGGTTGGCGCGGCACCGCGACGGATTTGCTGAGCGCCGAGATCGAGGGCGGCCCGGTGGCGGCGGCCCGCGCCGCCGCCGAGGTGCTGGCACGGGCCTTTGCCCTGCCCGAGGCGGGCGCATGAGCGACCGCTTCGACTGGCCCGCATTGCTGCGCGCGGGGCTGCAGGGCCTCGGGCTGAAACCGGCCGAGTTCTGGGCGCTGACCCCGGTGGAGCTGCGCCTGATGCTGGGCGAGCGCGAGGGCGTGCGCCCGATGGCCCGCGACGGGCTGGAGGCGCTGTTGCGCGCCTTTCCCGACGAACACGGCCCGACGAACATGGAGAGATGAGCGATGGAAGACCTGGAACGCGCCGACGAGCTTGAGGCGCAGATCACCGCACTGGATGACGCCATGGGGCAGGCCACCGGCATGGCCGCGGCCTTCAACGCCGAACTCGGCCGGGTGCGCGGTGGCTTCGCCTCGGCCGGGCAGGACGTGCGCAGCCTCGAACGCGGTCTCAGCCGCGGGCTGCGATCGGCGCTGCGCGGTGCCGTGATCGAGGGCGACAGCCTGTCCGACAGCCTGCGGCGGATGGCGACGATCATGGTCAACACCGCGTTCAACGATGCCACGCGGCCGGTCACCGATCAGCTGGGCGGGCTGATTTCGCAAGGGGTCGGCGGCCTTGTGCAGGGGCTGTTCCCGTTCGCCAAGGGCGCCCCGTTCTCGCAAGGCCGGGTGCAGCCCTTTGCCAATGGCGGGGTCGTGAACGGGCCGGTCACATTTCCGATGCGTGGCGGCACCGGCCTGATGGGCGAGGCGGGCCCCGAGGCGATCATGCCGCTCAGCCGCGGCCCGGACGGGCGACTCGGGGTGCGCTCGGCCGGCGGTGGCGGTGTCAGCGTCGTGATGAATGTCAGCACCCCCGACGTCGAGGGCTTTCGCCGCAGCCAGGGTCAGATCGCCGCACAGCTTGGTCGCGTCATTGGACGCGGCGGGCGTAACCGCTGAAAGGAGCCCCCAAGATGGGATTTCACGAGGTCAGATTTCCGGCGAGCCTGAGCTTCGGCTCGCTCGGCGGGCCCGAGCGGCTGACGGATATCGTCACGCTCGCCAACGGGTTCGAGGAACGCAACACGCCATGGGCGCAGGCGCGCCGGCGCTATGATGCGGGTGTCGCCCTGCGCAGTCTCGACGATATCGGGGCGCTGATCGCTTTCTTCGAGGCCCGGCGCGGGCAGCTCTACGGGTTTCGCTGGAAGGACTGGACCGATTACAAGTCGGGCCGTGCCAAGGCCGACCCGGATTACCGCGATCAGGACATCGGGATAGGCGACGATGCGATGCGGGCCTTTCAACTGGTCAAGACCTACCGCTCGGGCGATCAGGTGGCGGTGCGCCCGGTCGTGAAGCCGGTCAAGGGCACGGTGCGGATCGGCATGGGCAATGTCGAGATGCGCGAAGGGGTGCACTACGAGGTGGACGCGACCACTGGCCTCGTCACCTTCGTCGAGCCGCCCAACCGTGGGGTGGCGATCACCGCCGGGTACGAGTTCGACGTGCCTGTGCGTTTTGATACCGACCGCATCCAGACCAGCCTTGCCAGCTTTCAGGCCGGCGAGGTGCCCAATGTGCCGGTCGTGGAGATCCGGATATGAACGGGCTGCTGAGCCATCTGGAAACCGGCGTCACCACCACCTGCCGGGCTTGGGCGCTGACCCGGCGCGACGGGGTGGTCATGGGATTTACCGATCACGATCGCGCGCTACGGTTCGAACGTGTCGAGTTTCGCCCCGATACCGGGCTGACCGCGCTGGCCCTGCAGCAGACGACCGGTCTGTCGGTCGACAATACCGAGGCCCTTGGCGCGCTGTGCGATGCCGCGATCCGCGAGGAGGATATCGAGGCGGGAGGCTATGACGGGGCGGAGTTGCGCGCCTGGCTGGTGAACTGGCAGGACGTGGCGGCGCGCACGCTGCTGTTTCGCGGAACGATCGGTGAATTGCGGCGCGCTGGCGGTGCGTTCGAGGCAGAGCTGCGCGGCGTGACGGACGCGCTCAACGTGCCGCTTGGCCGGGTCTATCAGAAGGCGTGCAGCGCGGTACTGGGTGATCGCGCATGTACCTTCGATCTCGACACGCCGGGGTATGTGTCCCAGCGTGTGGCCGAGGAGGTCGAGCAGAACCGCGTTTTTCGGTTCGCCGAGATGGGCGGCTTTGCCGAGGACTGGTTTCGCCATGGCGCCATCCGGGTGCAAGACGGGGCCGCGTCCGGGCTGGTCGGCCTGATCAAACGCGACCGTATGGATGGCGCGAGCAGGGTGATTGAGTTGTGGCATCCCCTGGGGGCAACGGTTGCGCCCGGCGATGCGTTGCGGATCGAGGCGGGCTGCGACAAGCGCATGGCGACCTGTCAGTTCAAGTTCAACAACCTCGCAAACTTTCAGGGCTTTCCTGATATTCCCGGCGATGACTGGACGATCACCGACCCCACGAAATCGCAACGTCTCGATGGCGGGAGCCGCAGGCGATGAGCGCGCAGAGCGAGCGCATCGTGACGGCGGCGCGGGGCTGGATCGGCACGCCCTACCGGCATCAGGCGGCCTGCCGGGGCGCGGGCTGTGATTGTCTGGGCCTCGTCCGTGGGGTCTGGCGCGAGGTCATGGGGGCCGAGCCTGAGCGCCCGCCCGCCTATTCGATGGACTGGTCTGAACCCGCGCGGCAAGAAGCCCTCTGGAAGGCGGCGGCGCGGCATCTTTCGCCAAGACCGCTGACCGATGAGGCCGCCGGCGATGTGATCCTGTTTCGCATGCGGGCGGGATCTGTCGCCAAGCATCTGGGTATCGTGTCGGCCACCGGCGCCGGGGCCAGCTTCATTCACGCCTATTCGGGCCACGGCGTCGTAGAATGCGCGCTGAGCGCGCCGTGGCGGCGACGGATCGTGGCGCGCTTCGCATTTCCCCAGGAGGGTTAAGTCATGGCAACCATACTATTATCGGCCGCAGGTGCCGCCGTGGGCGGGGCCGTCGGCGGCTCTGTTCTTGGGCTGTCGTCGGTGGCGATCGGGCGTTTTGCCGGGGCCGTGATCGGCCGCTCGATCGACCAGCGCCTGCTGGGGCAGGGATCCGAGGTGGTCGAGACCGGGCGCGTCAACCGACTGCGTCTGACCGGCGCGGGTGAAGGCGATGCGATCCCGCAGGTCTATGGGCGCATGCGCGTCGGCGGCCAGGTGATCTGGGCCACGGAATTTCGCGAGCGTGTGACCGTCACCGAAGGCAGCGGCGGCGGCAAGGGCAGCCCGCGCCCGGCCACCCCCGATACGCGCCGGATCAGCTATTCCGTCAGCCTCGCGCTTGCGCTGTGCGAGGGCGAGATCAGCCGCGTGGCGCGGGTCTGGGCGGATGGCACCGAAGTGTCGCTTTCGGGGTTGGGCATCCGGGTCTATCCGGGCACGCGGGATCAGTTGCCTGATCCACTGATCGAGGCCGTCGAGGGGATCGGCAACGTGCCGGCCTATCGCGGCACCGCCTATGTGGTGATCGAGGATCTCGACATCTCGCGCTTCGGCAATCGCGTGCCTCAGTTCAGCTTCGAGGTCTGCCGCCCGTCGCAGGACGACATTCCGGGGGCCGATCTGGACCCTGTGCGCGGGATCAGGGGCGTGGCGATGCTGCCGGGCAGCGGCGAGTATGTGCTGGCCACCACGCCGGTGACAATGGATTTCGGTTTTGGGGCGAGCGGCATCGCCAATATCAACACGCCGTCCGAGCAGCCGGATTTCGTCACCTCGCTGGAGGCGCTGACGCAGGAATTGCCCGAATGCCGCGCGACCTCGCTGATCGTCAGTTGGTTCGGGACCGATCTGCGCTGCGCCGGGTGCCGCATTCACCCGCGGGTCGAGCAGAAACAGTTCGAGGCGGCCAACATGCCATGGCAGGTCGCCGGGATTTCCCGCGCGCAGGCGGGCGAGGTGCCAAGGGATGCTGACGGGCGCGAGGTCTATGGCGGCACACCCGCCGATCAGGCGGTGATCGAGGCGATCCTCGCGTTGCAGGCTGTGGGGCAGGAGGTGCTGTATTACCCGTTCATCCTGATGGAGCAGATGCCGGGCAATGGCCTGCCCGATCCTTACAGCGATGCCGGCGATCAGGCGGTGCTGCCGTGGCGCGGGCGGATCACGACCTCGAAGGCGCCGGGGCAGCCGGACAGCCCGGATCAGACGGCGGTGGCAGAGGCCGAGGTCGCGGCCTTCTTCGGCACCGCGATGGCGTCGGATTTCACCGTGACGCCGATCGGGGTGCAACCTACGGACCAGCCCGGCACGGGCGCGCTGGACCTGCTGAGTTTTGGCGGATCGGTCAAGCAAAGCCCGGTGGCGTATAACGGCCCCGACGAGTGGTCCTATCGCCGTTTCATCCTGCATCAGGCGGCTCTGTGTGCCGCCGTGGGCGGGGTCGAGGCGTTCTGCATCGGGTCCGAGATGCGCGCCCTGACGCAGATCCGGGGGCCGGGCAACAGCTTTCCGGCGGTCGCGCAGCTGATCGATCTGGCCGCCGAGGTGCGCAGCCTCCTCGGTCCCGACGTCAAGATCAGCTATGCTGCGGACTGGTCGGAATATTTCGGCTATCAGCCGGGGGGCGGGGACCGGTTCTTTCACCTCGATCCGCTTTGGGCCAATGACAATATCGATTTCATCGGCATCGACAATTACATGCCGCTCAGCGACTGGCGCGACGGCGATGACCACCTCGATGCGGCAGAGCACCCGTCGATTCACGATCTGGATTATCTGCAAGCCAATATCGAGGGGGGTGAGGGGTATGACTGGTTCTACCCCACCGCGCAGGCACGTGCGGCTCAGCGGCGGGTGGCGATTACCGATGGCGCCCATGACGAGCCTTGGGTCTTTCGCTACAAGGATCTGCGCAACTGGTGGCAGAATGCGCATTTCGACCGGGTGGACGGGGTGCGACGCGCCGAGCCCACACCGTGGGTGCCGCAATCCAAGCCGATCCGCTTTACCGAATACGGCTGTGCGGCGGTCGACAAGGGCACGAACCAGCCCAACAAGTTCGTCGATCCGAAATCCTCGGAATCCAGTCTACCGCATTTCTCGACCGGTCAGCGCGATCCGCTGATCCAGATGCAGTACCTGCGCGCCATTGCCGGCTACTGGGGCGATCCCGCACGCAATCCGGCGTCAGAGGAATACGCGGGGCGGATGATCGACATGGACCATGCCTATGTCTGGGCGTGGGATGCGCGGCCCTACCCGTATTTCCCGGCCAATTCCGCGCTGTGGTCGGATGGTGAGAACTATGCGCGCGGGCACTGGATCACCGGGCGGGTCAGCGGGCGCCGTCTGGCCGACGTGATCGCCGAGATTGCGGCCCGCGCGGATTTGCACGATCTCGACACCGACGGCGCGCCGGGCTTCGTGCGTGGCTACCTCGTGGACCGCGTGGGCGAGGCGCGGGCTGCCATGCAACCCTTGATGCTGGCCCAAGGCGTGGACGCGATCGAGCGTTCGGGCGTCCTGCAATTCCGGCGCCGGGACGGACAGGTGGATCATGCCGTCGATCTGGCGACCGTGGTGCGCGACCCCGAACTGGGCGGCGTGATCGAGCAGACGCGCGGCTCGGATCTGGAGCTTGCGGGGCGGGTGCGGTTGCGCTTTCTCGAGGCTGATGGCGATTTCGAGGCCATCGCCGAAGAGGCGATCCTGCCCGACGACGCGACCCATGCGGTCGCCATGTCCGAGATGCCGTTGGCCCTGACGCGGGCCGAGGGGCGGCAACTGGTGGAACGCTGGCTGTCGGAGGCGCGTGTCGCGGTGAACACGCTGCGCCTGACGCTGCCCCCCTCGCAACTGGGCGTCGGCGCGGGCGATGTCATCGAACTGCCCCAGGATGCGGGCGGTGCTCGTTTCCGCATCGACCGGGTCGAGCAGATGGGCAATGCGCAGCGCGTCGATGCGGTGCGGATCGATTCTGAAAGCTATCGCCCGATCCTGATCGAGGACGCGCCCGCGCGGCTGCGCCCGTTCAAAGCGCCGGGTCCGGTGACGCCGCTTTTCCTGGACCTGCCGCTGATGAGCGGCGACGAGGTGCCGCACGCACCGCATGTCGCGATGACCGCCGATCCGTGGCCCGGTACGGCGGCAATCTACGCCTCGGACGAGGACGCGAATTACCGGCTGAACACGCTGATCGCCGCGCGCAGCACCGTGGGTCTTACCGAAACGCCGCTGTTCCCGGCGCGTAGCGGCCTGCTGGATCGCGGCGAAGGCCTGTTCGTGAAGATGCGGTTCGGCACGCTGGAAAGCGTGAGCGAGGCCGCGTTGCTGGGCGGGGCCAACCTGTGCGCGATCGGCGACGGCACACCGGGCGGGTGGGAGTTGTTCCAGTTCCGCGAGGCAGAGCTCGTGGCCCCCGACACCTACATCCTGCGCCACCGGCTGCGCGGTCAGTTGGGCACCGAAGGCGCGGGGGCCACGGCATGGCCGGCCGGCTCGATCCTTGTGCGTCTTGATGGCGTGCCGCAGCAGATTGAACTGGCCGAGGCGCAGCGCGGGCAGGCGCGGCATTACCGGATCGGTCCGGGTGGCCGCGCTGTAGATGATCCGGCTTACCGGCATGCGGTGATCGCGTTCGACGGTCTGGGGTTACGCCCCTACGCGCCGGTGCATCTGCGTGTGTTCGAGGAGGCGGATGATCTGCAGATTACCTGGATCCGGCGCACGCGGATCGGCGGGGATCGCTGGGATACGCCCGAGGTGCCTCTGGGTGAAGAGCGCGAGAGCTATCTTGTCCGGGTCCGACGGGGTGCGCAGGTTCTGCGCGAAGTGATCGTCGACAGCCCGTATTGGGCCTACACCGCCGTCGCGCGCGCGGCTGACGGTCCGGATGCCGGCAAGCGGATCGAGGTTGCGCAGATCTCGGCCGCGTTCGGGCCGGGCGTTTTCGCCGGACGCGACCTGTAGGCCTCGCCAAGGATCCGGCCATGCATGTTCAACATGAAAACGCCGTCCCGGATTTCTCCGGGACGGCGTTTTCATTGAATGGTTTAGCCCTAGGTGGTTCAGGCGGCGAGGGCGCCTTTCGCCTGATCGACTATGGCCCCGAACGCGGCGGGTTCGTGCACGGCCAGATCGGCCAGCACCTTGCGGTCCACCTCGACCCCGGCCAGCGTCAGCCCGTTGATGAACCGCGAATAGGTCAGCGTTTCATCATGCGCGCGCACGGCGGCGTTGATCCGCTGGATCCACAGGGCGCGGAAATTGCGCTTGCGGTTCTTGCGGTCGCGCGTGGCGTACTGGTTGGCCTTGTCGACGGCCTGCGCGGCCACCTTGAAGGTGTTCTTGCGACGGCCATAGTAGCCTTTGGCAGCCGTTGTGACTTTCTTGTGGCGGGCGTGGGTAACGACGCCCCCTTTGACACGTGACATATCTCAAATCCTCCTGGGGGCTTAGCGTGCGTAGGGCATCATCGGCTTGATGATGCCTTCGTCGGCTTTGCTGAGCGTGCTGGTGCCACGCGCGTTGCGGATGAATTTGTTGGTGCGCTTGATCATGCCGTGCTGCTTACCCGCCTGGGCCGCCACCACGCGGCCAGAGGCCGTCATCTTGAACCGCTTCTTGCAGCTCGACTTCGTCTTCATCTTGGGCATTTCCGGCTCCTTCATGGTCGGTTGGATCGCAGGCCTCGGCATGCCGCCTTGGGCCGGGCCAGCGGATTGAGAGCGTCGTATACGTCCGCCCCTGCCTTAGTGCAAGGGGGCAGGGCCGATTTGCGGCCACGTCAGGGCAGGTATCGGGCGATCACCGAGATCAGTACATGCGGCACATCACCAAGGCTGTAGCCGCCGGGCTTCGTCGTGACCGCCCAGAGGATCAACGCGGAAGCGCTGATGGCCATGATCGCCGCGGCGCGCGGAGTCCGTGCCTCTGAAAAGGCCGAAAGCAGGGATGGCACCGATACCACCGCCAGAATCAGTCCGAGGCTCAGTGCAAGATCCGCGTCCATGATGTCTCCGCGATGGTGGCATGGCCCGGTCGATCAGCCGGGATCGGTGGCGTAGATCAAACTTTCCTTGCAGGGCGCAACGCGCAGGATGTTCGTCGTGCCGGGGACGTTGAACGGAACACCGGCGATCACCACGATCTGATCGGATTCCTCGGCATAGCCGTGTTCCCGCGCGGCCCCGACAGCATTGATCACCGCCATCTTGAACCGGCTGAGTTCCCCGGTCATCACCGGCTGTACGCCCCATGTCAGTGCCAGCCGCCGGGCGGTGTCGCGCAGGCTGGTCAAGCCGATGATCGGCACGCGGGGCCGCTCTCGCGCTGTGATCAGCGCGGTCGTGCCCGATTCGGTATAGCAGCAGATCGCCTTGATATCGGTGGTCTCGGCAATCTCGCGGGCGGCGGCGACGATGGCATCGGCCACGCTTTGGCGGTCGGCCCGGCGGCTCGCCTCGATCACCTCGCGGTAGGTGGGATCGGTTTCCACCTCGCGCGCCACGTTGTCCATGGTGGTGACCGCCTCGACCGGGTAATCTCCGGCCGCGGATTCCGCCGACAGCATGATCGCGTCCGACCCCTCGTAGATCGCGGTGGCCACGTCCGAGACCTCGGCGCGGGTCGGCATCGGCGATTCGATCATCGACTCGAGCATCTGCGTGGCGACGATCACCGGTTTGGCCATAGAGCGGCATTTGCGCACCAGCCGTTTCTGGATTGGCGGTACGTTCTGCACCGGCAATTCGACCCCGAGATCGCCGCGTGCCACCATGATCCCGTCACTGACCGCAAGAATGTCGTCAAAGCACTTCACCGCCGCCGGCTTCTCGATCTTGGACAGGATCGCGGCGCGTCCATTGGCCAACGTCCGCGCCTCGTTCACGTCCTCGGGACGCTGGACAAAGCTGAGAGCAAGCCAATCTACCCCCAGATCGCAGACGAACTCGAGATCGGCGCGGTCCTTTTCCGACAGCGCCGCAAGCGGCAGCACCGCGTCGGGCACGTTCACCCCCTTGCGGTTCGAGATCGTCCCGCCCGTGATCACCTCGCAATTCGCGAAGTCGTCGCCACAGTCGGTCACCCGGAGGCGGATCTTGCCGTCATTGACCAGCAGATCGGCGCCCGCGTCGAGCGCCTGGAAGATCTCGGGATGCGGCAGGCAGACGCGAGTCGCGTCGCCTTTCGCCGGGTCGAGATCAAGACGGAAGGTCGAGCCCTCTACCAGATCCTCCTCGCCGCGCCCGAATGTACCGACGCGCAGCTTCGGACCCTGCAGATCAGCCAGAATCGCGATCGGGCTGCCGAGGTCCTCCTCGATCTGGCGGATGATGCGGTGCCGCTCGGCGATGCCGGCATGGTCGCCATGGCTCATGTTCAGGCGAAAGACATCCGCGCCGGCCTCGTGCAGGGCGCGGATCGTGTCGTAATCCGAAGAGGCGGGGCCAAGCGTGGCCACGATCTTGACATTGCGGTGGCGTCTCATCTGTCCTCCTTCGTCTCGCATCGCGCGGTGTTATCGCTAACATAAGGTCAGTTCGACCTGTCGCGCAATTCACAATCTCATGCAACTGTCCTAAAGGAAGATCAAAGGAAAAACCAACCTGATGATGTACCATCCCTATGAAATCGAGGGTGCGGCCCGGCCGGGGCGATTCCTTGTGACCTGCGATCACGCGGCCAACACTGTGCCCTCTTTCGTGAACGGCGGCACCCTTGGCCTCGCGGCGCGGGACATGGCGCGCCACATCGCCTATGATGTCGGGGCGGCAGGTGTGGCGCGTGCGCTGGCACAGGCGTTGAACGGCCCCGCGATCCTGACCAATTTTTCGCGGCTGGTGATCGACCCGAACCGGGGCGAGGACGATCCGACGCTGGTGATGAAGCTTTACGACGGCACCGTCATCCCCGGCAATCGCCACGTCGATACCACCGAGATGGAGCGCCGTCTGAACCGGCTGTACCGACCCTATCACACCGCGCTTGCCGAATTGGCGGCGCGCCGTGACGACACCGTGATCGTCTCGATCCACAGCTTCACGAAGCAATTGCGGGGCCGTGCGCCACGCCCGTGGCATATCGGTCTGCTTTACGCCGCCGATACGCGGCTTGCGCTGCCGCTGCTGGCGCGGCTGCGCGATGAACCCGACCTGTGCGTGGGCGAAAACCAGCCCTATGGCGGGCATCTGCCGGGCGATGCCATCGCACGCCACGCCATTGCATACGAACGGCCGAATGTCCTGCTCGAACTGCGCAACGATCTGATCGACGCGCCTGCGGGGCAGGCGGCCTGGGCCGCGCGGCTTGCGCCCATCCTGCAGCATGTGGCCGGACGCGCCGGCGTCTGAAGGGTCTTGCGCCCCCGGCCTTCGTGCCACATCTCTTGATCAGCAAAAGGAGAGAGACGATGGACGACAAGACCCGAATCGAGCTTGAGGCCGCAGCGTTTCGTACCCTGCGCGAGCATCTGATGGAAAAGCGCCCCGAGGTGCAGAACATCGACTTGATGAACCTCGCCGGCTTTTGCCGCAACTGCCTCAGCCGATGGTACCAGGAGGCTGCGAACGCGCGCGGCATCGAGATGACCAAGGACGAGGCGCGTGAAATCTTCTATGGCATGCCCTATGACACATGGAAGGCGCAGCAGCAGACCGACGCCAGCGCCGATCAGCAGGCGGCGTTCCGCAAATCCTTTGCCGAGAATGTCGGCGGGACCGAGTAGGCGACCCCGACAGGCCGATCAGGGGGCATGTCACGGTGTGGCCATCGCAATCTCCTGCAGCGGACCTCGTGTGCATATGGTCACGTCATGAACATCACCCTGCGGCAACTTTCCTATTTCAAGGCGCTGAGCGAGCAGCGCAATTTCGGGCGCGCGGCAGAGGCGGTGAACGTCTCGCAGCCCGCGCTTTCGGTCCAGATCCGCGAGATGGAGGCGACACTTGGCGCGCAGATGGTCGAACGGCGCGCGCGCGACGTCGTGCTCACGCCGTTCGGACGCCGCATCCTGGATCACGCCACGCGGGTCCTGACGGAAATGAAGGCTCTGTCCGAGGCGGCGCGCTGGCAGGACGGGCTGGCGGGGCGGCTTGCGCTCGGGATCATCCCGACGGTGGCGCCGTATATCCTGCCGGGTGTGCTGGAGGCCTTGCGCAGTCGCGATATCTCGCTGGACGTCAAGATCCGCGAGGCGCGCACCGACCAGCTTGTGGCAGAAGTGCAGGGGGGCCAGCTCGACGCGGCGATCCTTGCGCTGCCGGTGCCAGATGCGGGGTTGCAGGCGCGGGCCCTGTTCGCGGATCGGTTCCTGGTCGCCGGAAGTGCGACGCGGCTGGAGGCGCTGGCGGAACGGACGGACGCGCTGCGCCCGATGTCCCTGCAGCAAACATCGCTTCTGCTGCTCGAAGATGGGCACTGCCTGACCGACCAGGCGCTCGAGGTGTGCGGCCGCGGGCGCGGACATGCCCAGATAGACATGGGCGCATCGTCGCTTGGCACGCTGTCGCGGCTTGTGGCGGCGGGATTCGGCCTGACGCTGATGCCGGAAATTGCCGCGACCGCCGAGGCGCGCGCCGCGCCGGGGCTGAACGTACGGCGCTTTGCCTCGCCAGAGCCGTATCGCGAGATCGCCCTGATTCGTCGGGCCAGCACCGAGACCGCGCCGTGGTTCGATGAACTGGCCGATCTTTTGACCCGTGTCGGCACGGACCTGATCGCGACACTTCCCGCACATTCAGAGCCGAAGGTCGTCACTCAGGCGGCTGACGAATGACGATGCGCCGGGCATCCGCACAGCGTCCCACAGGGCGTCATCCGCACGGCCGCAACGCATGGCTGGCAACCATGGCGCTCATGACCTATGTTCATGGCAAGACAACACCAACCACGGGGGCAATTTCGTGCGCGACCTAAAACTGCCAGACCAGCGCCACCCTGAAAAGGCGCATCGTCCGACCAACGCCCAGCCGAAAAAACCCGACTGGATCCGGGTCAAGGCGCCCACCGGCAAGGGCTATTTCAAGACGAGCGAGATCATCCGCGAGCACAAGCTGGTGACCGTCTGCGAAGAGGCCGGGTGTCCCAATGCGGGCGAATGCTGGGCGCAGGGCCATGCCACCATGATGATCATGGGCGAAATCTGCACGCGTGGCTGCACCTTCTGCAACGTGGCCACCGGCAAACCGCAGACCCTTGATGCGTTCGAACCGGGTCGCGTCGCGGATGCGGTGCAAAAGCTTGGGCTCAATCACGTCGTGATCACCTCGGTGGACCGCGACGACCTCGACGATGGCGGGGCAGAGCATTTCGCCCAGACCATCCGCGCGATCCGGCATCGCGCGCCCGGAACGACGATCGAAATCCTGACGCCCGACTTTTTGCATTGCCCCGACGAGGTGCTCGAGGTCGTGGTCACGGCGAAACCGGACGTGTTCAATCACAACCTCGAGACGGTGCCGGGACTGTACCCCGGTGTGCGACCCGGCGCGCGCTATTTCCATTCGTTGCGGCTGTTGCAGCGCGTCAAGGAACTGGATCCTGCGACCTTCACCAAGTCGGGAATCATGGTCGGCCTTGGCGAGGACCGTTCGGCGGTGCATCAGGTGATGGACGACATGCGCGCGGCGGATGTGGATTTCCTGACCATCGGTCAGTACCTTCAACCAACGCCAAAGCATCACGCGGTGGATCGTTTCGTTCACCCGGACGAATTTGCGGCTTACGAGAAAGCAGCCTACGGCAAGGGTTTTCTCATGGTCTCCGCCACGCCGCTGACACGGTCCAGCTATCACGCAGGGGATGATTTTGCGCGCCTGCAGGATGCGCGCCGCGCGAAATTCGCCTGATGATCAACCAAAGTGATCTGCCGGGCCGGTTGGAACCGGGCCCGGCACGGGCGGAAACGATGACCCGCGAAGGGTCCGTGGTGACGACCTGCTGTCGCCTCACCGGCCCCAGCTGCGCACCGGGCCGCAATCCATATGGACGAAGTTGGAGCGGGAATACCGGCCCACACCGCCCGCGCCGCAGGCCACGCCCGCACGGTAGATCTGGCTGACACTGCGGCTGCCAAGGCGCAGATCCGCCGCTTCGCCTACAAGGTGCCGCGAATTTTTCGCGACGCCGCTGGACCTGCTTCGCAGCATGGCGTTGGTCTTGGGGCTGCGATACCCGCTGAGCAGCGTATAAGGCTCGCTCGCGTCCAGCAGATTGTGACTGGCCGCCATGATATCGATGGTGCGGGTGTCGATCGTTTTCGTCTGACCCGTGCGCCAGTCCCGCATGAATAGCGTGATCTCGTTCAGCGCCTCGCGAATGTAGTTGCCCTCGATCCAGTAGATCGTGTCGATCCGTTCACCGGTTCGGGGGGAAACCATGCGAAGCCGTCGGATGTCGCCCCCGCCGCGCAGGAACCCGGTCGCGTTGGAGAAGGTCGGTGCCGCAGAGAGTGTCGTCGCCGCGAATGCCATTAGAATTCCACGACGTGAAATCCCGTTCGAACTGATGTCTGTCATGGTATGAAGCGCCTGTCCCGTAGCGTTGCCTGTATCCGCTGTGTCGCGGCTTTGTATTTATCCCCGAAGGCCCATTCAATGTGGCATAACGGGAATCGTGAACCAAGTCCCTTTTTGCCAAAGCGCGGGCTTCAAGGGATTTCGGCAGGATTTCGCGCATTATCTGTCACCCGTGGCCCTTCTGCACTGTTTTGCCGCCGTGACCGAAGTCTCACGCGCATTTGACCAAGATTGACACGAAAATCTTAGCAAAAAATTGAGAACGATGTGGTTACTTGCTTTAATCAGGGATTGAGTACAGGAAATGTTCTTGGGGAAAACGATGATACGGATATCCCGACGCTTGTTTGGCGCTTTGACGGCGGTCTTGATTCTGGTCGGCATCACGTCATGGCCTGCCGCAGCCTTGGCGGATCGTCAGAGCACCGCCTTTCGCCAGGCGGTGGCAGAGGCGGCCTCGCAAGACCGCGAAATCGCCGCGTATTACCGCGAGGTCTCGTACAGGTCGATCTGGACCGGCGAGACAGAGGGGGATCGCGCCCGCCGTCGGGCACTCGTGCACGCGCTGTCGCAGTCGGGCCGGCACGGTCTGCCCGAGGCGCGCTATGATCTTGACGGGCTGATCGCGCAGATGTCGCAGGCGCGGTCTTTGCGTGACCTTGGCCAGGTCGAGGTTGCCTTGACCCGCGCGTATCTCGATTATGCCCGCGACGTGCAATCCGGCGTTCTGGTGCCGGGCCGCGTCGACAATGGCATCAAGCGCGAGGTGAGCGATCAGCCGGCCGCAACATATCTCGACGCGCTCCGGAACGGCACCGCACATGAGGTCATGCGCTCTCTGCCGCCGCAGACCAACGAATACGTCCGCCTGATGAAGGAAAAGCTGCGGCTGGAACGTCTGATCGCGGCCGGCGGCTGGGGCCCGACCGTGCCCGCGCAATCGATCGAGCCAGGGGATACCGGGGGGGCGGTCGTCGCCCTGCGCAACCGGTTATCGGCCATGGGCTATCTCGGACACAGTGCGAGTGGCGTATATGACGGCACCATTCAAGCCGCCGTACGGACGTTTCAGCGTGACCATGGGCTGGAGACCGATGGCATCGCCGGACCTTCGACAATCGGCGCGCTCAACCGCAGTGCCGCTGCGCGGCTCCGATCCGTGATCGTGGCGATGGAACGCGAACGCTGGCTGCCCGCCGACCGGGGGCAGCGCCACATCCTTGTCAACCTGACGGATTTCAGCGCGCGGATCCTCGATGATGATGCGGTGACGTTCCGCACCCGCGCGGTGATCGGCAAGAACAGCAGCGGTCGCCGCAGCCCGGAATTTTCCGACGAAATGGACCATATGGTGATCAACCCGACTTGGCACGTGCCGCGGTCGATCGTCGTCAAGGAATACCTGCCGCAGATGCAGCGGAACCGCAACGCCGTGTCGCATCTCAAGCTCTACAACAGCAATGGCCGCGAGGTCAGCCGGAACGCGGTCGATTTCACGGCCTATAGCGCCCGCACCTTCCCGTTCGCGATGAAGCAACCGCCTTCATCGCGCAACGCGCTTGGGCTGGTGAAATTCATGTTCCCGAACAAGTACAACATCTATCTGCACGACACGCCCCAGAAGGCCCTTTTTGACCGGGAAACCCGAGCGTTCAGTCATGGCTGCATTCGTCTGCAACAACCGTTCGACTTTGCCTACGAACTGCTGTCGCGGCAAGAGGCCGACCCCAAGGGCTTCTTTCACTCGGTCCTCGACACCGGCCGCGAAAATTATGTGCGTCTCGACCAGCCGGTGCCGGTGCACATTATCTATCGCACGGCCTTCACTAAGGCCCGCGGACGGACCGAGTTCCGCGAGGATGTCTATGGACGGGACGGCCGAATCTGGGACGCTCTGAACAAGGCAGGGGTTTCACTGGTGACCGTTCAGAGCTAGAAACCTCTTCGAATGAAGAGGTGGTGAATGGCCTACGACATAGAAACGGTGGCCCGGGCGCTCGGGGCACAGGCGTACGGTGCGCTGGATATCGAGATCGACGGTGTCGCAGAACCCGCCGATGCGGGACCGCGCGATCTGGCGCTTGCCATGAAACCCGCCTATGCCGACAACCTGACGCAGGGACAGGCGCGTGCGGCCGTCGTCTGGGACGGGGCCGACTGGCAGGCCCTTGGGCTTGAAGCGGCGATCGTGGCCCCGCGCCCGCGCTACGTCATGTCGGGCCTGACGCGGCTTCTTGATCCGGGGCAGGGCTGGGAGGCGGGCGTTCACCCGTCCGCCGTGATCCACCCGGAGGCGGAGCTTGCGGCGGATGTCAGCGTCGGCCCCCTTGCGGTGATCGGCAAGGGCGCACGGATCGGCGCAGGGTCCGTGATCGGGCCGCAATGTTTCGTGGGCACCGATGCCGAGATCGGCGCAAACGCCGTCCTGCGAGAGGGTGTCCGGATCGGCGCGCGCGTCCGGATCGGTGCGCGGTTCATCGCGCAGCCCGGCACTGTCGTGGGCGGAGATGGCTTTTCCTATGTCACGCCCGAAACCTCCAATGTCGAGCAGGGCCGCGCGACGCTGGGGCAGATCGGCGATACCGACGCGCAAAGCTGGACGCGGATCCATTCGCTCGGCTCCGTGACCATTGGCGACGACGTCGAGCTCGGGGCCAACTGCACCGTCGATCGCGGGACCATCCGCGACACGCGCGTGGGCAACGGGACCAAGATCGACAACCTCGTGATGATCGGCCATAACGTCATCATCGGAACGGACTGTCTGCTGTGCGGTCTCGTCGGAATCGCCGGATCGACCCGGATCGGCAACAACGTGGTCCTGGCCGGCAAGACCGGGGTTAGCGACAATATCTTCATCGGCGACAATGTCGTCACGGGCGGCGGGACCATCGTGCTGTCGAATATCCCGGCCGGGCGCATGATGCTTGGCTATCCGGCGATGAAGATGGAAACCACCGTCGAGGTGTTCAAAGGGTTCCGCCGCCTGAGAAGATTGTTCGATGATGTGGCCCAGCTTAAAGAAAAGGTTACAGGGCCGTCGCAAAAGACCTGAAGCCCGCGCATCCTGCGGGACAGCATGAGAAAGACCGCAACATGAGCAGCACTCGGGACCGTGTGATCAGGATCATCGCCGAACAGGCGGTGCTGGAGCCGTCGGACATCACCCTCGACAGCACGCTGGAGGGTCTGGGGATCGACAGCCTCGGGCTGGTCGAAAGCATCTTCGCGATCGAGGAAGAGTTCGACATCTCCGTGCCCTTCAACGCCAACGAGCCGTCGAAAAGCGACTTCGACATTTCCTCGGTAGGGTCGATCGTGCAGGGGATAGATCGGTTGATCGCGGAGCAGTCTTGAAGCGTGTCGTCATCACCGGGGCGGGGACGATCAACGCCTTGGGTGCCGATGTGCCGCGTACCCTCGAGGCGATGCGTGAAGGACGGTGCGGCATCGGTGAGCTGGACTTTCGCGATGTCGAGCGCCTGTCGATCCGGATCGGCGCGCAGGTCAATCCCTACGATCCCGAGGCGCAGTTCAACCGTCAGCAGCTGGCCCTTTACGACCGTTTCACGCAATTCACCCTGATCGCGGCACGAGAGGCCATCGCGCAGTCCGGGCTGGAATTCGTCGGGGATCTGGCGGCGCGCGCGGGCGTGATCCTTGGCAATTCCGGCGGCGGGATGACCACGCTCGACGAAAATTACCGCTCGGTCTACGAGGACGGCAAGAACCGGGTGCACCCTTTCGTTGTCCCCAAGCTCATGAACAATGCCGCCGCGTCGCACCTGTCGATGGGGTTCAATCTCAAGGGGCCGAGTTTCACCGTTTCCACCGCCTGCGCATCGTCCAATCACGCCATGGCGCAGGCGTTTCAGATGGTTCATGGCGGGATCACGCCGGTAATGGTTACCGGCGGGTCGGAATCGATGCTGTGTTTCGGGGGCGTCAAGGCGTGGGAAGGCCTGCGCGTCATGTCGCGCGACGCCTGCCGTCCGTTTTCCGCCAATCGAAACGGGATGGTTCAGGGCGAGGGCGCCGCGATCTTCGTGTTCGAGGAGCTGGAGCATGCCCGTCGCCGCGGGGCCGAGATCCTTGCCGAAGTGGCGGGTTTTGCCATGACGTCCGATGCATCGGACATCGTCATGCCATCAAAGCAGGGCGCGGCGCGCGCGATTTCAGGGGCGTTGCGCGATGCACGCATCAATCGCGACGATGTCGGCTATATCAACGCCCACGGCACCGGCACGGCCGCCAATGACAAGACCGAATGTGCCGCCGTCGCCGATGTGTTCGGGGCGCATGCCGACCGGCTGATGATGTCCTCGACCAAATCGATGCACGCCCATCTGATCGGCGGCACGGGCGCCGTGGAGCTGCTTGCCTGCATCATGGCGCTGCGCGACGGGGTGATCGCGCCCACCATCGGCTACGAAGAACCCGATCCCGAATGTGCGCTTGATGTCGTGCCGAACGAGGCGCGCGAGGCGCGGGTCGATGTCGCGCTGTCGAATGCCTTTGCCTTTGGCGGACTTAACGCGGTTCTCGCTTTGCGCCGATACGCCTGACGGCACGTGGTCCGGGACATGTCGCGGGGGCGTCCCGCGACGGCGCGGCCACGCCGGGACGGGCATGCATCCCGCCCCGGCTGTAGTCGGGCTCAGTTCTCCAGTTCAGAGGCGGCTTCGTAGGCTGCGGTGAACCCGGCAAGCGACGCATCGATGCGTACCTGCTGATCGGGGGCCTGCGCCGGTACGATTTCCAGCGTCGCCGTCGCCCCGCGTTTGAGCGCGTCCACATCCGGTTGCGTCAGGCCGATCCGGGCGAAACAGCCACCCATCGTGCAGAACGAGTAGGCATAGCTCTTGGCCTTGCCGCCATCGACCGACAGCTTGATCTCTTCGGTCAGCAGCGTTCCCAGCGGGGCGGCGATTGTGGCGCCGGCCACGACATTCCCGGCATTGGCCAGCTTGTACAGGCTGAACTCGGCGACGGGGTTACCGCCCTCCTCTGTCAGTAGCTGATACAGTTGGCACAGATCTTCCTCGGTTCCGGTGCGGAAACACTTCAGCTGCCAGTCGTCGTAGGTCGCCTTGATGTAGGATTCCTCTTCCTGTTGCTGCACTTCGCGTCCGGTATCGAGATTCTGGACCGCGTTTGGTGCCATGCCGTCGTCCTGCGCGGTCTCGGCTGCGTCTTCGGACCCGGTCGCGCTGTCGGCTTGCGTCGTGTCATCTTGTGCGCCGGCTGCTGTGGCGAATGCGAAAAGGGCAGCAAAGGACAAGCGGGAAAGTGTGTTGGACATTGGTTCCTCACAACAGGTTTTGGTTTTGCTGCACGGCATTTATCACGCCTCTCCGCCGGTGTCAGGCGCAAATCTCGATCTGACGCGGGGGGTGTGCTTCGCGTGCGCGTCGGACCAAACGAAAAGGGGCCGTGCGGCCCCTTTTCTCTTCCCCCTGTCGGATCGGCCGACTTGTGAATAAATTTACGTTAGAACAGACATGTGGCAGCCGTCAACGCGCGCGCATGCCGCCGTCCGGAAAAAAAGGCCGCACCGTTTCAGGCGCGGCCAGTATGACAGGGAGGAAATGCCCGCGACCCAAGGACGTTGGCCCCGGACACTGTCACAGCCTGCGGCAAAAGGGTTAAAATTGCGTATCCCGTGCGTGACGGTAGATGACCGCATCTACAGGTCGCCGCGGTTGTCAGGCCGATGCTTCGGCCAGATCGGTGCGCAACGCGTCATACATCGCCGCCGCGTGCCGCAGCCTTGCACGTTTGATGCCGCGTGTTTCGACCCGTATGATCGCCTCGACGCCGATGAAGAACGGCAAGGTATGCTGCCGCTCGGTCTCGGTCAGGGCAAAGGTTTCGACAAAGGCCGCGATCCCGCCCGCATCGACGCCGAACGACCGCTGCGCCGACGGGATCATGCCACGCCGTCCCATATGCGCCAGGAAACGCGCGATATCCTTGCACACGGGCAAACGGGCCGAGCCACCGAGGTCTATGCCGGTCAGACGGTCCCGACCCAGGATCAGGTTGTTGGGATGGAAATCGCCGTGACAGATCGCCATGCGCCACTCTGCGCCGTCAAGCCGGCGCGCCAGCTTGCGCAGATGCCCCAGGATGTCCGTCTCGATCCGCCGCAGGTTGGCATGGGGCTGGGTCTGCGCGGCCCGTTCGGCGCGGGCCAGCCAGCCCGCCGGGTTGGCCGCATGCCAGCTTTCGGTGACATCGGTGTAGCGCCGCAACCAGACCGCCGCATCGGGCAGATGCGCGGCGCGCGTTTCAGGCGCGCTGTGCCACAGATGCACCAGAAGGGGCGTGCCCGGCACCCGTTCCTCGGCCATCAACCCGATCTCGGGCAGGTGCAGAAACGGTTCGGGCACGCGGTAGCGGATGCCCTGCATATGCGGCCAGATGCGCGTCGCCTCGCGCCACTCGCGGACCTGCCCGCCCGACGCCGCGGGATGCAACAGCCGGAACACCGCCGGTCGCCCCTGCCAGCGCCCCGCCAGCACCGCCCGCTTGCCGGGCACGAGGCGCAAGACCTCGTCGATCTCGGCCGCCTCCAGCGCCGGTGCGACGGCGCGGGCCGCATCCAGTTGCGCCTGCACGGCCCGCACGGCGTCGGGGTCTGGCGTCTCGGTTGCGGACGGGTACAGGACATCAGGCATCGCGCGTCTTTTTTCCGAGGCCGCAAATCGCGTCAACCGAATTGAACCTTGCCCGCGCCCTGTCTATGCTGCATGGGCAATTCAGCAACAGGACCGCATGATGCCCGATACACCCGTGAGCGAACTGAGCTTTGAACAGGCGATGCAGGAACTCGAACAGGTTGTCGGGCGGCTGGAGCGGGGGGACGTGGCGCTTGACGAATCGATCACGCTTTACGCTCGCGGGGCCGAACTGAAGAAGCGTTGCGAAACCAAGCTCAAGGAAGCCGAGGAAAAGGTGGCGGCGATCACGCTGGACACCGACGGCCAGCCGACGGGGACACAACCCGTGTCCGGCGACTGACGACATGCAGGATCGTCTTGCCGCCGATGCGGGCCGCATGCAGGCCCGGTTCGACCACGTGTTCGGCGCGTATCCCGCAGGTCCGGTGACCGAAGGCATGGGGTATGCGACGCGCGGCGGCAAGCGCATTCGCGGCTTTCTGGTGATGGAAAGCGCGCGCCTGCACGGGATATCGGGTGATGCGGCCCTGTGGCCCGCCTGCGCCATAGAGGCGCTGCATGCCTACAGCCTCGTGCATGACGATCTGCCGGCGATGGATGACGACGACATCCGGCGCGGCCAGCCCACCGTGCATGTCCGCTGGGATGAGGCGACGGCGATCCTTGTGGGCGACGCGCTGCACGCGCTGGCCTTCGAGATGGCGAGCGATCCGCAAAGCGGTCTGGGTGCCGCGGTCCGGGCCGAGCTTGTCCACACGCTTGCCGCTGCTGCGGGCGGGCGGGGCATGGTGCTGGGGCAGGCGCGCGATATCGCGGCCGAGCATGCGACGACACCGCTGACGCTTGACGAGATCACTGCGCTGCAAGCGGGCAAGACCGGCGCGCTGATCGAGTGGGCGGCGACCGCCGGCGCGTGCATGGCCGGGACCGATCCCGAGCCGCTGAGGGCCTATGCCCGCGCGCTTGGCCTTGCCTTTCAGATCCGGGATGACCTGATCGACGTGACAGGGTCTGCGGCGCAGGTCGGCAAGGCCGTTGGCAAGGACGCGGCGGCCGGAAAGGCGACGTTCGTGTCGCTTCTGGGCGCGGAGGGGGCGAAAACCCGCGCAGCGACCCTTGTTGATACGGCATGCGACGCTCTATCTTGGTACGGTGACAGTGCCGCAAATCTACGCGACCTCGCCCGTTTTGTAATCTCGCGCGAGACCTAGACAGACCACCCCGAAGGAGGGGCGATGACATGCCAGACCGTCCGCACACACCGTTGCTAGATCAGGTCAGCAGCCCGGCCGACCTCAAACGGTTGAGCGACGGCCAACTTGATGCGCTTGCCCATGAATTGCGGGCCGAGACCATCGCGGCGGTGTCGCGGACCGGCGGGCATCTGGGCGCGGGTCTGGGTGTCGTGGAATTGACCGTGGCCCTGCATCACGTGTTCGACGCGCCGCGTGACAAGATCATCTGGGACGTGTCGCATCAAAGCTACCCGCACAAGATCCTGACCGGACGCCGCGACCGCATGTCGACGATCCGCCAGAAAGACGGGTTGTCAGGCTTTACCAAGCGCGCCGAGTCGCCCTATGACCCGTTCGGTGCCGCGCATTCCTCGACCTCGATCAGCGCGGCGCTCGGCTTTGCCGTGGCGCGCGATCTGGGCGGGGCCTGTCCGACCGGGCACGGCGATGCCATCGCCGTGATCGGTGACGGCGCGATGAGCGCGGGCATGGCCTTCGAGGCGATGAACAACGCGGGCCACTTGGGCAAGCGCCTGATCGTCATTCTGAACGATAACGAGATGTCCATCGCGCCGCCCGTGGGCGCGCTTTCGGCCTATCTGTCGCGGCTTTACGCGGGCGAGCCGTTTCAGGAACTCAAGGCCGCTGCGAAAGGCGCGATCTCGTTTCTGCCGCCCCCCTTTCAGGATGGCGCGCGCCGCGCCAAGGACATGCTCAAGGGGCTGACCGTGGGCGGCACCCTGTTCGAGGAACTGGGATTTTCCTATGTCGGGCCCATCGACGGGCATGACATGGATCAGCTTTTGCCAGTGCTGCGCACCGTCAAGGCGCGTGCAACCGGGCCGGTGCTCATCCATGCGCTGACCAAGAAGGGCAAGGGTTACGCGCCTGCCGAAGGGTCCAGCGATGGCGGTCACGCGACCGCGAAATTCGATCTAGTCACCGGCGAGCAGAAAAAGGCCAAATCCAACGCGCTGAGCTATACACGCGTCTTTGCCGGCGCGCTGCTGGATCAGGCGGCGCGGGACGACAAGATCTGTGCGATCACGGCCGCGATGCCTGACGGGACGGGGCTTGATCTTTTTGCCGAACGCTACCCCTCGCGCTGTTTCGACGTGGGCATTGCCGAACAGCATGCCGTGACCTTCTCGGCGGGGCTTGCCGCCGGCGGGATGAGGCCGTTCTGCGCGCTCTATTCGACGTTCCTGCAACGCGGATTCGATCAGGTCGTGCATGACGTGGCGATCCAGCGCCTGCCGGTGCGCTTTGCCATCGACCGCGCGGGGCTTGTCGGCGCCGACGGGGCCACGCATGCGGGCAGTTTCGACATCGCATACCTGTCGAATCTTCCGGGATTCACCGTGATGGCCGCCGCCGACGAGGCAGAGCTGGTGCACATGGTCGCGACCGCGGCGGCGCATGACGACGGCCCGATCGCCTTTCGCTATCCCCGCGGCGAGGGGGCGGGCGTCACCATGCCCGAACGCGGCGTGCCGCTGGAGATCGGCAAGGGGCGCATCGTGCAGGAAGGATCGCGCGTCGCGATCCTGTCCTACGGGACACGGCTGTCAGAGGTCATGCAGGCCTCGGAAGCCTTGCGGGCGCGGGGGATCACGCCGACCGTGGCCGATGCCCGGTTTGCCAAGCCGCTGGACGAGGCGCTGATCCTCGACCTGGTGGCGGGGCACGAGGCGATGATCACCATCGAGGAAGGCGCGATAGGCGGGTTTGCCAGCCATGTCAGCCACTTGCTGGCCGAGAACGGGGTCTTCGATCGGGGTTTCCGGTTCCGGTCGATGGTGCTCCCCGACATCTTCATCGATCAGGCCAGCCCGGCCGACATGTACGCCACGGCACGTCTCGGGGCCGTCGATATCGAGGCACGGGTGCTTGATATCCTTGATATCGCGCAGGTGCGCGACAAGCGCGCGTGATCCTGCTAAGGTGACGCAACGGAGGTATCCATGATCCGCCTTGCCATCACGCTTGCCATGTCCCTTGTTCTGACACCGGCGCAGGCGTTCGAGACCAGCGCGGGACCAGTCAAGGTGACGCGCGAGGTGTCGGGGCTGCAAGAGCCTTGGGCGCTTGGCTTTCTGCCAGGTGGTGGCCTGCTGATCACCGAGCGCGACGGTCGGCTGCTGCATGTCGCGGACGGCGCGGCACGCGAGATTTCCGGGCTGCCGCAGGTGGCGACGGTGGGTCAGGGCGGCCTGCTCGACCTGGTGATCCCGCGCGATTTCGTTCAGACTCGCACGCTGTTCTTCACATTCTCAAAGCCGCAATCAGGCGGCGCGGGCACCGCGATCTATCGCGCGCGGCTCGATCCCGGCGCGGGCCGGCTGACCGACGGTCAGGTGATCTTCGAGCTGGAACCGGGATCATCGGGGGGCCGGCATTTCGGCTCTCGGATCGTCGAGGGGAGGGACGGGCATCTTTACGCCACCATCGGCGACCGGGGGGATCGGCCCTCGGCGCAGGATCTGTCGCGCCAGAACGGATCGGTGATCCGCATTGCCCGTGACGGGTCGGTGCCCGAGGACAATCCGTTCGTCGACCGGGACGGCGCGCAGCCCGAAATCTGGTCCTACGGCCATCGCAACCCGCAGGGCGCCGCTCTGGATGCCGAGGGCAATCTTTGGGTCAACGAACATGGCGCGCGCGGCGGTGACGAGGTGAACCGCGTTCGACGCGGGGCCAATTACGGCTGGCCGGTGATTTCCTACGGCACGCACTATTCCGGCGCCAAGATCGGCGAGGGCACCCACAAGGACGGGATGGAACAGCCCGCGCATTACTGGGACCCCTCGATCGCGCCCTCGGGCATGATGATCTATCAGGGTGACATGTTCCCCGAATGGCAGGGCGATATCTTCGTCGGCTCGCTGAAGTTCAACATGATCTCGCGGCTGACCGGCCCGGACGTGACCGAGGTGGAACGCCTCGAATCGCCCGAAACGCAGCGCGTGCGTGACATCATCGAAGGCCCGGATGGCGCGATCTGGTTTCTCAGCGTCGGGCAGGGCGCGGCCTACCGGATGACGCCGGAGTGATCGCGGCCCAGAGGTGATACTTTCGCCTTACCCGAGGGCGTATCCCGCCCCGCGCACCGTGCGCAGTGGATCGTCGCCGCCATGCTGACACAGCGCTTTGCGCAGCCGCCCGATATGCACGTCCACCGTGCGTGTATCGACATAGATATCGCGGCCCCAGACCCGGTCGAGCAGTTGTTCGCGGCTCCAGACGCGGCCGGGCTTTTCCATGAAGGTCGATAGCAGCCGGAACTCTGTCGGGCCCAGTTTCAGCGCCTTGTCGCAGCGGGTCACGCGATGCGTTTCGGCGTCGAGCACGATATCTCCATATTCAAGCCGTTCGCCCATCGTCGCGGGGCGCGTGCGGCGCAACTGTGCGCGTACCCGCGCCATCAGCTCCACCAGCGAATAGGGCTTGATGACGTAATCATCCGCGCCTGTCTCGAGCCCGCGCACGCGGTCCACCTCTTCAGAGCGGGCCGACAGCATGATGATCGGGATACCGCGCGTGGCCGACCGCGTCTTGAGCTGTCGGCACACCTCGATCCCCGAGACATTGGGCATCATCCAGTCCAGCACGATGATGTCGGGCGGCGTTTCGGCCACCACCATCAGGGCTTCCTCGCCGTTGCTGGCCGTGACGACGTGAAAACCGTCCGCTTCGAGGTTGTAGCCCAGCACTTCGCGCTGTGCGGGCTCGTCCTCGACCAGAAGAACGGTGGGTTGTTCAGTGGACATGATGGCTGCCTCCGGGTCAGGCCTTGACGTGGCGGGAAATGGCTGGATCGGTCGAGGTCCTGTCGCCCTTCGGCCGTGGCTCTTGCGGTATCTCGCCAGAGACGAGATAGACGACCTGTTCGGCGACCGAGGTCACAAGATCGCCCATCCGCTCGATATTCTTGGCAATGAAATGCAGGTGCATGCACGGGGTGATGTTGCGCGGATCCTCCATCATGAAGGTGAGGAATTCGCGAAAGATCGCATTGTACATCTGATCGACATCCTGATCACGGTCTATCACCGCATACGCGAGATCGGCATCGCGCTGTATATATGCGTCGAGCACATCTTTCAGCATCGCCTCGACCTCGCGCGCCATGCGCCGAAGCGCCGCCGTCGCGCCGGTGACCGGCGTCATGTCGGTCAGGACAGAGGTGCGTTTGGCGATGTTCCTCGCGTAATCGCCGATCCGTTCGAGGTTGGCCGAGATCTTGATCACCGTCAGCACAAGCCGCAGGTCGCTTGCCGCGGGCGCACGCACGGCGATGATCCGGGTGGCTTCATCGGTGATCGTCTCCTCCAGCGTATCGATCGCCGCGTCGCGTTTGCGCACCTCTTCGGCCAGTTCCTCGTCGCGCGTCTCGAGCGATCGCGCGGCATCGACGATCGCCCGCTCGACCAGGCCGCCCATCTTCATGATCCGGGTCTGGATAAGCTCCAGGTCCCGCTCGAAGAATGAATCGAAATGTGGCTGGTCCGACATGGCCTGATCCTGCTCGCGGTGCTGCTCTGACCGTCTTGTCCTCGCCCCCAGGCGCGACGGCGGCGATGATCTGTGCGATCTTGTGCAAGGCAACCTAGGCGTGTTCGACAACGAAATTACGACAGTTTCATAACGGTTTAATGACACTGCGCGGACGTCTGGCCCGGTGCAAGGGGTCACGCCGTCCATAGTGGCAGAACGACGGAAAACTCGCTGCCCTCGCCGGGGGTCGAGGAAATGCGCAGCCGGCCGCGATGCCGACTGACGATATGCTTGACGATCGCAAGGCCCAGCCCGGTGCCCCCCATCTGGCGCGAGCGATGCGTGTCGACGCGGTAGAACCGTTCGGTCAGGCGTGGGATGTGCAGCGGATCGATCCCTGGCCCGGTGTCGCACACCCGCACCACCACGGCAGGCAGGCGCAAACCCGGATCCTTGGGGTGACGGTCCAGCGTGATGGTGACGCGGTTCTCGGCCCCGCCATACTTGAGCGCGTTCTCGATGAGATTGGTAAAGACCTGCTGCAACTGATCGGCATTGCCGGGCACATGGGCCTCTTCGGCAGGATCGAAGATCAGCTCGGCCCCCCGCTCACGGGCCAGCGGACGCAGCATGTAGACTACGGATCCGACCACGTCCGAGACGTTGATCGCCTCACCCGGCCGCACCCGCTCTTCGCCTTCCACGCGGCTCAGGGATAAAAGATCGCGCACCAGCCGCTCCATCCGCGACGCCTCGACCTGCATGATCCCCAGGAACCGGTCGATCGCCGCCTCGTCCCGCCGCGCGGGCCCCTGCAACGTCTCGATGAACCCCAGAAGGGCGGTCAGCGGCGTGCGCAATTCATGGCTGACATTGGCCACGAAATCGCGGCGCATCTGCGCGGCCTGTTCGCGTTCGGTCATGTCCTCGAAACAGACCAGCACGCCATGCGTCTCGCCGGTCTCGACATGAGCGACATGCACCTTGTACGTGCAGTCCCGGCCCGAGTCGGAGGTCTGGTAGGTGGTCTTGCGCGGGCTGCGATCACGCAACGTGGCCTCGATCGCCTCGAGCATGTCGGGCTGGCGCAGGGCGGTCAGGTAATGCCGCCCCTCGATGGCGTGCCCCAGCATATCGCGGGCGGCGGCGTTGACGCCCGCGATCCTCTCGCCCGGGCCGATGACGAGCGCGGCGAAGGGCAGTCCGGCGAGAAAGGACGCAAGGCCCTGCATCGTGGCTCAGACCTCGGTCAGACCCGCGCGAAACCGGCGCATGTTCTGCTGGTAGTGCAGCGCGCTTTCGCGAAGCGCCTCGATCGCGGCGGCATCGAGCATGCGCACCACCTTGCCCGGCGCCCCCATCACGAGACTGCCATCGGGGATCTCCTTGCCCTCGGTGACCAGCGCGCCGGCCCCGATCAGGCAATCGCGCCCGATCCGTGCGCCATTGAGAATGGTGGCCCCCATGCCGACAAGAGAGTTTTCGCCGATGGTGCACCCATGCAGCATGGCCTTGTGGCCGATGGTGCACCCCGGCCCGATCACCAGCGGATACCCCATATCGGTGTGCATCACGGTGTTCTCCTGCACGTTCGTGCCGGCCCCGACGTGGATCACCTCGTTATCGCCGCGCAGCGTGCAGCCGAACCAGACCGACGCGCCGTCGTCCAGCACCACGCGGCCGATCAGGTTGGCATCGGGCGCGATCCATGTATCCCCGGCGATATCCGGGGTGTGGCCGTCAAGGGTATAGAGGGTCATAGCGTCTCCTCGAATTCGGTTTGCAACTTGCGCACATGATCCGTCAACCAGGGCTGCTGGCTGCGGCGCAGGCGCGTGGCCTCGATGATGGTGCGCAGCCTTGTCTCGGTGGCGTCCAGATCGTCATTGACCAGCACGAAATCATACCCGTCCCAGTGGCTGATCTCGTCCCAGCTTTTCTGCATGCGCCGCGCGATCACTTCGGGTGCATCCTGCCCGCGGCTTTCCAGCCGGCGGTGCAACTCGTGGATCGACGGCGGCAAAAGGAAGATCGACAGCGTGTGCCCGCCCAGTTCCGAGTTTCGGATCTGCTGCGCCCCTTGCCAGTCGATGTCGAACAGCACGTCGCGCCCGGCGTCGATCGCGTCCCGCACCGGGCCCTTGGGCGATCCGTAGAAATTGCCGAAGACATGCGCGTGTTCCAGCATGTCGCCCGCGCCGACATCGCGCTTGAACGCCTCTTCGGACAGGAAATGATATTCGCGCCCGTCCCTCTCACCGGCGCGCGGCGCGCGCGTGGTCGCAGAGACAGAGAATGAAAGCGTCGGATCCCACGCCCGCAATCGCGCCGACAGGGTCGATTTGCCCGCTCCAGATGGCGAGGAAAGAATGATCAAAAGGCCACGGCGGTCTCTCATGTGCTGATCTGCCCTTTCATCTTTCCAAAAATACTCGTTCCTGTTCGCGCCGAAAGGACACCATGGGGTGGTCGCTTCTGGCCTGGCCGCCTGCGCCTGTCCTGTCGTAGTCCGCCCGCGCGCGGCTGGCAAGGCGCCGGCTTGACGGGGCTGACGATCACCGCGTCTGCGCCGGAGTTAACCAGTCATTAAAATTTGCAATCATTTACAAGACAATTTGTGCCAATCTCAACACATCGCACGGGACCGCAGCGCCGGTTTAAGGCCGCGCTCGCACGCTCGTGACACACCCGGAACCCTTGGAGAGCGATATGATGCATGACGACCTCAAGACAGCCCCGACTTCGGCGATGGCCGTGCACTCCGAGCGGGTTCAATCTCTGGTGCGCGCGCTTCACGCCCATTGGGGCGAGGCGCGCCGCGGCGACGATGTGCCGTATCGCGCCCATATCGACCCGCGCCGGATCGCGCCGCTCTTGCCCAATGTTTTCGTGGCCGAGCGTATCGCCCCCGGCGTGACGCGCCTTCGGATCGCGGGCATGCATCTGAGCGAGCTGATGGGCATGGAGGTGCGCGGAATGCCATTGTCGAGTTTCATCGCCCCGGCGTCGCGCGAGGTTTTCGCGCTGCACATTGTCGACCTCTTCGACCGTCCGGCGGTCTTGAGGATGGATCTGCAGGCAAGGTCCGGGCCGGGGCAGCCAAGGGTGCGTGGCACGCTTGTCATGCTGCCGTTGCGCAGCGACCTGGGGGATGTCTCGCGGGCTTTGGGGTGTCTCGTGACCACAGGCCCGACCGGCCGTACGCCGTGCCGCTTCGATATCTTGGAGGCGCGGGTGACGCCGGTGACGCAACTCGACGCTACGGGTGGCCAAGCCGCGCTGCGTGTGCTGCCCGGTGGCCGTGGCGACACCGCGAACCCCTGCGCTCCGCGCCCGGCGCGCGCCCATCTGCGCATCGTGACGTGACCGGCATCTCCGCAACACCCCCTGTCCGGGGGTGCGTTCAGACGGCTTGCGCCCGGTGCGCACCATCGCGCTGCGCCCGAAGCTCTTCCGCCACCAGGAATGCCAGTTCCAGCGACTGGCCTGCATTCAGCCTGGGATCGCAGGCGGTGTGATAGCGGTCCGACAGGTTGTCCTCGCTGAGGGCGCGCATGCCGCCGGTACATTCGGTCACGTCCTGCCCCGTCATCTCGAAATGCACACCGCCGGGGATCGTGCCTTCGGCGCGGTGGATGGCGAAAAACTCCTGCACCTCACGCAGAACCGAGTCGAAGGGCCGGGTCTTGTAGCCGGTCGCGGACTTGATCGTGTTGCCGTGCATCGGATCGCAGACCCACAGCACCTTGGCGCCTTCCTCTTGCACGGTACGGATGAGACGCGGCAGGTTGTCGGCGACCTTGCCCGCGCCGAACCGCGCGATCAGGGTCAGGCGCCCGGCCTCATTGGCCGGATTGAGCGTCGCCATCAGCCGCTTGAGATCGTCTGCGGTCATGCTCGGTCCGCATTTCAGGCCGATCGGGTTCTGCACGCCGCGCAGGAATTCCACATGCGCGCCGTCGGGCTGGCGCGTGCGATCCCCGATCCACAGCATGTGGCCCGACCCGGCCAGCCACTTGCCAGAGGTCGAATCGAGCCGCGTCAGCGCCTCTTCGTATTCCAGCAGCAGCCCCTCGTGCGAGGTGTAGAAATCGACCGAACGCAGCGTATGCGCGCTGTCGCTGTCGATCCCCGCCGCGCTCATGAAATCCAGCGCGTCGGTGATGTGGCTGGCCATCTCGCGGTATTTCTCGGCTTTCGAGCTTTCGGTGAAGCCAAGCGTCCATTGATGCACCTGGTGGACATCCGCGTAGCCGCCCGTCGAGAAGGCGCGCAGCAGGTTCAGCGTCGCCGCTGCCTGGGTGTAGGCCTGCAGCATCTTGCGCGGATCGGGCACACGGGCCTCGGCGGTGAACGGCATGTCGTTGACGATGTCACCGCGATAACTGGGCAGTTCCACGCCATCCACCACCTCGGTCGGGGCCGAGCGCGGCTTGGCGAACTGCCCGGCCATGCGTCCGACCTTCACCACCGGCACCTTGGCACCGTAGGTCAGCACCACGGCCATTTGCAGCATGACCTTGAACGTGTCGCGGATCGCGTCGGCGCTGAACTGATCGAACGCCTCTGCACAGTCGCCGCCCTGCAAGAGGAACGCCTCGCCCCGCGAGGCCGCCCCCAGTTGCGCCTTGAGCCGCCGCGCCTCGCCCGCAAAGACAAGCGGCGGGTAGGCACCGAGACGGCTCTCGACATCGGCGAGTGCGTCGGCATCGGTATAATCCGGCATCTGCACCCGAGGTTTCGCGCGCCAATCCGTTTTCTGCCACTCCGTCATCGTCTGCCTCCGCTGTATCGCATGTCAACCTTGCCCTATACGCAAGATGCGCTCAAGTGGCCAGACTCGACTTGCAGGAATCGCATCGGACGTCCACGTCGGTTCTTGTCAACCGCGACGTTTTCGTGACAGATCGGCGTGAGGGTTGGAGAATTGGATAACAAAGCCAATGACATCGGATACCGCCAAAATTCAGGTCGATGCACCAAAGGCCCCACGGCGTTTCGTGTTCGTCCTGCTCGAGGATTTCACGTTGCTAAGTTTCGCCGCCGCGGTGGAATGCCTGCGCGTCGCCAATCGCATGGCGGGTCGCGAGCTATACAGCTGGGTCCTGACGGGCGAATCGGAAACTGTCGTGACGTCCTCTGCGGGGGTGCGGTTCCAGCTGGATTTCCCGCTCGGCGAACTGACCCGTGACGATGTGGTGCTGGTCTGCGGCGGCATGAACGTGCAGGCCACCGCGACCAAACGCATGCTCAACTGGTTGCGTCGCGAGGCCCGGCGCGGCTTGCGCATGGGGGGGCTGTGCACGGCCTCCTACGTTCTGGCCAAGGCGGGATTGCTGGATGGCAAGCGTGCGACGATCCACTGGGAAAATCACGATGCCTTCCTCGAAGAGTTCGAAGAGGTGCGGCTGACCAAGTCGGTTTTCGTGGTGGATGGCAACAGGGTCAGCACCGCCGGGGGTACGTCCTCGATCGATCTGATGCTCAGCCTCATTGCGGATGATTACGGTGAAACGCTGGCCAATGCCGTGGCCGACCAGCAGATCTATTCCGCGATCCGCACCGACCAGGACACGCAGCGGCTGTCTGTGCCCACGCGGATCGGCGTGCGCCACCCCAAGCTGAGCCAGGTCATCCAGATGATGGAGGCCAATATCGAGGACCCGATCAGCCCGTCGATCCTGGCGCGCGACGTGGGCATGTCCACCCGCCAGCTGGAACGCCTGTTTCGGCGCTATCTCAGCCGCAGCCCCAAGCGGTACTACATGGAACTGCGGCTGCAAAAGGCGCGCAACCTGCTGATGCAGACCGACATGACGGTGATCAACGTGGCGCTGGCCTGCGGTTTCGCATCGCCGTCGCATTTCTCGAAATGCTATCGGGCGCATTACGACACCACGCCCTACCGCGAACGCGGCGCGCACACCTCTCGGCTGCCGGGCTGAGGCTGAGGCCCGGCCGGAAACCGCGTCAGCGCAGGCCGCGCCGGGCGATGTCCGCAGCCAGATCGCGGACCACCTGCCCCCGTGCGGCGGCGATATCCTCGGGCGTGCGCTCTGCCGGGATCGGTACGGTCAGATCGAACAGGCGGGCGCGCTCGTTGTCGGTCTCGCCGGTCACGAAATACTGCCCCGACAGGCGAAACGTGCCGTCGGTGCGGGCCAGCATCTCCTCGACGCGGATGTCGACCTCTGCGGCGGCGTTGTCGAGAAACGGCCACGGTTCGGGCGCGATGCGCGCGCCGGTGATCTGCGCCAGATGCCGGGTCACTTCAAGGGTCATCGCGCGGCTCGGGTCGTCGGCCCAGAGCAAACCGGGGGTCTCGCGCAACCGCCCGGCCTCGTCCGCGGTGAAGATCGTCTCGCCCGAGGCGTAGCTGGGCAAGGCGACAGAGCGGATGGCGACGGATGCATGGGCGATGCGCTGCTCTTGCGGGGCTTCGGCGCGCGGCACCGCGATACGCTCTTCGGGGACTGACGCACAGGCGGTCAGGATCGGCAGCGCGATAAAAGCGGCGAATGCAGGGGATTTCGACATGGATCAGCGTCCTCGTAACAGGGAATCGGGATTACGTTCGATGGCCCGCGCCAATGACGCGACGGCCTTGGCCGCGGCCTCGACCTCGCGCAGGGCGGTGCGGGCGTCCCGGCCCACCCCGCCAGAGGCCTGATATCCTTCGAGCGTTGTGTTGGCGCGCGCCAGCACCGCGCGGGCCTCTGCGATGAGGCCGGGCAGATCGTTTCCGGCCTCGGCAAACGTGTCCGCCGCACTGCGCGCCGAGTCGAGCGTGGCGACCGCGTTCTCGACCACGCCGCCCGCGCGCAGCTCTTCCAGCACGAGCGTCAGCTCGGCCAGCGTCGCGTTGAGCTGGCGCGGCAGGGCGCGGGTTTCGTCCTGGGCCAGAAGCGTTCCGGTATTGGCCAGAAACGCCGACAGGTCGTTGGCCAGCACGTCCAGATCCACCTCACCGGCCTTCGCGGCGATCCGGTCCAGCCGGGTGACAAGGTCCGGCACGCCCTCGGACGCGGTGCCGACCCCGCGCGCTGCCTGCGCGGCCTCGTCAAGCAGGCTGGCCAATCGGGTGGTCAGCGCGTCCTCGTTGATCTGTGCGATCAGTGTTTCCAGCTCTGCCAATGTGGCGTCAAGCCGTGGCGGCAGGGCCTGCGCCTCGGATAGCAGGGTGTTGACGTTGCCGGGCACGGCGCGGGTCTCGTCGCTGGCGATCAGGGTGTTGGCGTTCTGCATCAGGGTGATGGCCTGTGCCATGACCTCTTCGACCGGCAGGGCATTGATCCGTTCGAACACGCCCGAGGCCGTGGCCGACACATCCGCGATCTCGCTTTCGGTGGTGGGAATGACGGGGGGCGCACCGGCCAGTTCCAGCAGCTCTTCGGTGGGGGCATCGGCCACCTCGACCAGTTCGACCTTCAGCCCGCCAGTCAGGATCGACGCGGTGGCAAGTCGGGCGCGCAGGCCCTCACGCACGCGGGTCCGCAGAAAGTCGAGCGCGGCCTCGGTCCCGCCCGTGGCGTCGAGGCCAAGCCGACCGGGCCGGATGGCGAGCGTCACGGCGAGTTGCACGCGGTTGTCGCCGGTGGTGCCTGCGTTGACCATGCCGCCAAGCGCCTCGACCTCGCCGATGCGCAGCCCGTTCAGTTCGACCGGGGCGCCGGCCGAAAGGCCCGCGATATTGCCGTCGAACAGCACCGACACCGCCAATGTCTCGCCGCCCTCACCGGCAAACACGCTGGCCCGCGCCGCATCCTCTTCTGAATAGACGGTGTACTGCGCGCCGGACTCGGCCGGGGTGCCGCCCGACAGCATGGTGTCAAAGGTGATCCCGCCCGAGACCAGCGAGGCGATCGACGAAAAGTTGACCGACGCCCCCCCAGCCCCGAACGACAGCGAGAAGCCCGAAGTGTCCCAGAACCGTGTCGCGCTGTCGATCAGCCGATCATGCGGGGAAAAGATCACCGCCTCGGCCTCGGACGTGGTGCCGTCGGCGGAAATCACAGGCTTGCCGACGCGCCCGACCTTCACCCCGCGATAGAGGATCGGCGTGTTCTCGGTCAGCGCGGCGCCGTCGGAGGCGCGCATCGTCAGGGTCAGCCCCGATTGTCCCACCCGCTGCAGCGGTGCGTCGGGCAGCCCGTCGAACCGCGTGACCGTCTCGCCGGTCTCGGCGTCCCAGAGGCCCTCGATGTACACGCCCGACAGGACCGTCCCGAGGCCCGACACGCCCTGTGTGGTCACCTGCGGTCGCACCACCCAGAATTGCGCGTCATCGTCGACGTAAGGCGCCACGTTCTTGTCGAGCCGCACCTTGACCAGAACAGTGTCCAATCCTTCGGCGAACGACACCTCCTCGACGAGACCGACGCGCACGTCGCGAAAGCGCAGCTCTGTATTGCCGGCGCGCACGCCGCTGGCGTTCTCGAAGCCGATCTCGATCAAGGGGCCGCGATCCGCATAGCTCTGCCACGCGATGGCGATCACCACGGCAAGCGCCAGAAGCGGGACGATCCAGACGATCGAGATCCGATCCCGGACCGGGCGCTTGGCCGGCTTTACCTGTGGTTCGGGCGGGGTGGTGTCGGTATCGGTCACGCGGCGCGCTCCTTTGGTGTGTCGTCGGCGCGCGCGCCGGGCGCGCTGTCCCAGATCAGTCGGCTGTCGAAACTTTGCGCGGCGAGCATCGTGAAGATTACCGATAGCGCAAAAAACAGGCTGGCCCAACCCGGCGTGATCGACGCAAGCGCCTGCAATTGCACCAGCGATGACAGGATCGCCACCACGAACACGTCGATCATCGACCAGCGGCCGATATATTCCACCACCTCGTACAGGATGTGCCGCGAGTGATCGGATAGCTGCGGGCCGTGCCGGACGCCGATCGCGAGCCCCGCGAGGATCAGGAACTTGCCGACGGGGATGAAAACGCTGGCGATGAGAATGATCAGCGCCACCCCGACATTGCCGTGCTGTGCCAGCGACACCGCGCCGCCGACGATCGTATCGCTTTGCGTGCTGACCAGCGTGCGGGTTTCCAGCATCGGATAGAGATTGGCCGGGACGTAACATCCCAGCCCGACGATCCACCACGCCCAGACCTTTTGCAACGACAGCGGATCGCGCGAGTGCAGGCGGCTGCCGCAGCGCGGGCAGGTCCGCGTGCCCGCGGGCGAGGGGCGGGTGCAGCGCGTGCAGCCCACGAGACCGAGCTCTCGCGCGGTTTTCAATCCTTCAGGGACGCCCATATCGAATACCTGCACATCAGTCTGTCACTTGCCACCACCACGACCACCAGCGCCGCGAACAGCCATGCCGCCGGACCGAAAAGCACCTCTGCCAGATCGCTGAGCTTGACAAGGGCAACCGCGCAGCCGAGCGCGAAAATCTCTGCCATGGACCAGGGGATCAGCCGTTCGGACAGGCGGAATGCGGATTTCGCGTAGGGCGCGGGCGGACGGTCGCGGATGATCGGCACGAGCACGTAGATCAGCAGCATGACCCGCAACGCCGGAATGATGACAATGAAAAATAGCACCGCCACCGCGAGGATCGAAAGCCCGCCCGAAAACGCGAAGGCCGTGTCGAGGATCGAGGCATCGTGGCGTACCCCGCCGGCACCGATCGTCAGGAACGGAAAGACCGAGGCCGCGACGATCAGGATCAGCACCGTCAGCGCCAGTGCCACAAGCTGCTTGCCCGCCTTGCGGCGCGGTGCGACCAGAACCGTGCCGCATCGCACGCACACCGCCTTTTCCCGCGACGCGACCCGTGGCGCGCGGTAGACCAGGTCGCAGGTCGGGCAGACGATCAGCGTGTCAAGATCCGTGGTGTGGCTCATGTCATACCGTCATTACAGCACCGCCGGGGCTTTGCAAGCATCCCGCGCAATGCCGCGCGTTGGCGTGGATGAGGCAGGTGACGATCATCCATGTGCGCCGCTCACGTCATTGTGGCCGGCACGAACCGCGACAGCGCGTACCCGGCAAGCCCGATATGCACCAGCGTCACGAGGACCGAGGCCCCGTGCAGCCATTTGAACCGGGTCTTGGCGCCGGTATCCGTGGCGCGGTTGATCGCCGGCATCAGGATCTGCCGGTTGGGAATGGTGGTCACCGCGATCACCGCCAACAGCGTCGCGGCAACCCGGTCGTACGGCCAGAGCAGCGCCGCGCCCACCGCCGCGCAGCCCAGCACGAAAAGATAGAAATACGGAAAGGCCCGGCGGATCGTCGCACCCGCCGTGTCGGGCGGCAGCGCGGCGAAAAGGACGGCGGCGAACCCAAAGGAATATAGCACCATCCCGCCGAACAGGAGTGCCGTGGTCAGAAGCGCAAGCGTCAGCATGGGATCTTTTTCCTTTCAGGGTCGGGTTTGCGGGCCAGGCCCATGTACTGGATCGTGGTCAGCGGCAGGCGGCCAAAGGTCAGATCGCCGCGGCGGGTGATCCCGCGTGGCCCCAGCCCGGTGAACGGGCCCGGCTTCAGCCCGGCCTCGGTCAATGCCGCGCGCATCTCCGACGGCTTGATGAACAACGCGGGGTCATGCGTCCCGCGCGGCAGCAGGCGCAGTATATCCTCGGCGATGGTGATGGTCACAAGTCGCGCCAGGAAATTGCGGTTGATCGTGTCGAACAGGAACATCCCGCCGGGCCGCAGCACGCGGTCCGCTTCGGCCAGCACCATCGAAAGGTCCTGCACGTGCTCCAGCACATCGACGCAGATCACCGCGTCGAACGCGCCATCCTCGTAGGGCAGCGCCTCACCCACGCCGATATCGTAGGTGATGGCGTGGCCCATGGCCGCGGCATGCGCGCGTGCCGCGTCGATCGCCTGATCCGCCGGGTCGATGCCGGTGACCCGCGCGCCGCGATCGTCCAGCGCCTCGGCCATGAAGCCGCCGGCACAGCCGAGATCGAGCACCGCCAAGCCCTGCCAGTCGATCTGACGGTCCATCCATGACAGCCGCCCCGGCACGAGGTTTTTGAGGGTGCGCACCCAGCGGATATCGTCGGACCACCACTGCGCGGCGGCATCGTCGTAGATTGTCAGGTCATTGCGCATTGTGGCGTCTCCGGGTCGGCAGGACGTAAGGTACACGGGCACGGTAGCGCGCAAAGCGGGTCCCGTAGCGCGCGGCAAAACGGCGTTCCTTCAGCCGCGGGGCGAGAAGGCAGTAGGCGGTGTAGCTGACCGCGAGCGCCAGTTGATCGGGCGTCCAGACCGGCACCGTCCACAAGGTCAGCGCGAAGGCCACGTAGATCGGTTGCCGGATCACCCGGAACAGGCCGTGCGTCGGCATGTCGGGAAACTTGGGCCGGATGCGCGCCATCAGCGACATCCAGCCAAGCGCGCCCGACTGCACCTCGGCCCCGGCATCGAAGCTGGCCTTCAGCAGCAGCAGCCACGCGGCAGTATAGGCGGTGCACACGGCCCAGAACGCCGCCCCCTCGGCCCGCCACCAGACGATGCCCGAGGGCGTCCAGAGCGTGAAAAGCGCCAGCAATTGCAGCGAGGCGATGAACGCGTAGGTTGTCGTCGCCAGCGTGGCCCCGTGCGGGCCGGGGATCAGCCGGGTCAGCAAACGCCCGCCGGGCCCGGTCAGAAGCGCGGAATGCACCAACGGAAATTGCACGATCAGCGCCGCGTTGACCAGCGCCGCCCAAGGCCAGGGCACGCGCCCGAAGCTTTCGCTGAGGCCGAAGAACATCGCGACGACCATCGCCAGAACCCCGGCGGCAAATGCGAGATGGCACAGCGCCCCCATCATTAGCGCCAAAGCGATGCGCGCGCCACCGGGGGGCGGGCGCAGCGCCGCGCCGATCAGGCGAACAAGGTTCATGACGCGTGGGTCATCCCGCATCGTTTTGCTCCAGTATGTCACGGGCGATGGCGGTGCCGCTTTGCCACGCCGCCTCGACCCGCGGACCAAGGCACCAGTCGCCGCCAAGATAAAGCCGCGCGTCGTCGCTGCGCAGGAAATCGCGGTTCAGCGCGGTGCCTACATGCGCATAGCGCCAGCGATGCGCCGCTGCGTAAAGCGCGCGGTCGGCATCCGTTCCTATCTCGGCGCAGAGCAGGGGCAGCATGCGCGCCGCGATATCCTCGGGGGCGTCATCGACATGACGCAGGCTCCAGTCCGGGGCGGCCTGCGCGACCCATGTCGTGACATGCCCTGCGCGGTTTGGCTTGGTGCTGTCCTGCGCGATCCATGCCAGGGTGTGGTCCGGATCGACGCGGCTGACGAAGGGGCGCGGGGCATCGGCCGGGAACGCCGCCATCAGGGTCAGGCATGGATCCATCGTCACGTGGTGAAGCGGTGCGGCCAGCGGATGATCGGCACCGATCAGCCCCGCGACCTGCGGCGCGGGGATGGTCAACGCGACCCGCGCGGCCTCGACCGTCCCGGTGCCGGTGCTGATCCGCCATCCGTTGGATTGGGGGTGCAGGGCGGTCACCTCGGCGCCCTGCCGGGTCTCGATGCGGTCGGCGATGGCGCGGGGAATGCCGGACATGCCGGGCAGACCGACATGGTGGGCGCGCTGCGCGCCGTCGTCCCACCGGGCCACGGCCTTGGGCAAATCGGCGAGCATCGCGGCGAAATCCGGCGCGGCGGCAGAGATATACTGCGCGCCGTGATCGAACTGCGCCTCTGCGCCCGCCAGCGTCACGCGCCGGGTTGCCATGCGTCCGCCGATGCCGCGCCCCTTGTCGAGAACCAGCACCTTGCGGCCGGCCTCGGTCAGAAGGCGCGCGCAGGAAACACCGGCCATCCCGGCCCCGACGATCACCGTGTCGATCATAAGAGCCCCGCCTGATCGAGGATCTGCGGGATCTTCTTCTTGACCTTGAAGAACCCGGCCGTGGCATGCGGCCAGATCGCGGCGTCCCAGTCGCGCCGCATTTCGCAAAGCGTGATACCCTGTGCGTCCATGGCGGTTTCGGCCTCGTTCAGCCAGTCGCGCAAGGGGCCGGTCGGCACGTAAGGCGTGACGATCTGGCGCGCCCCCGCGCGCGCCGCCCATGTCGCAAGATCACCGGGGACGCCGGCGCGCAGATCGCTGGACTCCAGCCGCATCCGACGCGCCGCATCGGCCAGCGCGCCGGCCTCGAACCCGGCGACATCCGGCGAGACCTCGCGCGGGGACCGCAAGTGACTGGCCGAAAGCGTGGCGACGGCGCGGATGTCGAGAGCGTCCGTGGCGAAATCCTCGGGGCGGCAATCCTCTTCGTTGATCAGCAGGGCGGTCGGCAGGTCCGGGTCGGGCGCGCGCGGCTCGCGCAGCGGCAGGACGTCCGGCAGGCCCTCGGGCTCTGTGCCCTCCAGCCCGCGGACGTCCTCGGCGAGATCCTGTGTGCGAGGGGCAAAACGCTGGCCGGTGAACTTGGCGATGTTCCATGCCTGCGCCTTGTAGGGTTTGCCGCGTGTGTGCAGCCCCGCGACCCACCGCCAGCCAAGCGTGTTCGACGCCGGATCCCCGTCAAGCAGATGGCGATAAAAGAAATCCGCCCCCACCCGCCACGGCAATTCCAGCGTGAAGATCCAGATCGACGCGAACCACATGCGGGCGTGGTTGTGCAGGTAGCCGGTATCGACCAATTCCCGGGCCCAGGCGTCGAAGCAGTCGAGGCCGGTTTGCCCGGCTTCGGCATTTTCGACGTCGCGGCACAGGCGGCGGTCGGTGTCGAGGGTGGCGAGGTCACGGATCAGGCCGTCGCGGTAGCTGTCCCAGACCTGCGGGCGGCGTTCCAGCCAGCCCTTGAAATAGCCGCGCCAGATCACCTCTTGCACGAACTTCTCGGCGCCCTCTGCGCCATGCGCGCCGATCGCGGCGGCCGCGACGTCGCGTTCGAGCACCAGCCTGCGCCGGATGAAAGGCGACAGTCGCGAGACATCGCGATGCCGCCCCGGTCCGCGGTCGAAATTGCGCCCCTTTGCGTAGCGTGACCCCATGCGGGCCGTGAAGTCGCGCAGCCAGTCTTCACCGTTTTCGCGGGTTGCCTGATGATCGGGCACAGCGGTCTCCTGTTGCAAGTCTGCGGCGCAAGTTAATCCGGCACGGCGCGACATCAATCGCGTTAGTGGCGACGCACCGGGCCGAGGGGTGCAGACCAAATCCGGGCGCGTGACGACGCAAGGCCGAATCACGGCCCCCTTCATGTGTCCGGATGGTGCGGCCGGGGTGGGCCGCGGGCGCCAATGGATGCTCTTGTGCGGATGCTGCACGATTGATACGCACAAATGCATCGGTATTGCACGACGGGAGGCTTCTCGTGGCCTCTGGGCGGGTGGCATTGACAGGTTGACAACCATCGTCTCTGCGCCTAATGACCCATGCATCACGGTGCCGGGGGTATCCCCGCCGCCACTAGCATAACCCAAGTGGACAAGATCCGGGCATACTGCCCCGATCCTCTGGAAACCCACCGCGTCGGACCCGAACGGAAAGGGTGCGATTGCGGTTTTTGCGTATTGCGGACGCGCCTTACGCTTTTGTTTAACCGCACGGGACAGGCCCGTGCAGACACATGTGTTGAGAGACGGGGAAATAACCGGAATGCCAACGATCCAACAGCTGATCCGCAAGCCGCGGCAGCCGAAAGTCAGATCCACGAAGTCGCTGCACCTGCAGGGATGTCCGCAAAAGCGGGGCGTCTGCACGCGCGTCTACACCACCACGCCGAAAAAGCCGAACTCGGCCATGCGGAAGGTTGCCAAGGTGCGGCTGACCAACGGGTTCGAGGTGATCAGTTACATCCCCGGCGAAAAGCACAACCTTCAGGAACACTCGGTGGTTCTGATCCGTGGTGGTCGTGTGAAAGACCTTCCCGGCGTGCGCTACCACATCCTGCGGGGTGTTCTGGACACGCAAGGGGTCAAGGATCGGAAACAGCGCCGGTCGAAATATGGCGCCAAGCGTCCGAAATAAGGATTTCGGGCGTCCCGGTAGTGGTCCGTGGCCTCGCCCGCAGAGGAACAAGAGGAATACAAGATGTCCCGTCGTCACGCCGCTGAAAAACGCGAGATTCTGCCCGACGCCAAATTTGGCGACCGGGTTCTGACAAAGTTCATGAACAACATGATGGTGGATGGCAAGAAATCCGCCGCCGAAAGGATCGTCTACAACGCGCTCGGGCGTGTCGAGGACAAGATCAAGCGCGCCCCCGTCGAGGTGTTCCACGAGGCGCTCGACAATATCAAGCCGTCGGTCGAGGTGCGTTCGCGCCGCGTTGGCGGGGCCACCTATCAGGTCCCGGTCGAGGTGCGCCCTGAACGGCGCGAGGCGTTGGCGATCCGCTGGCTGATCATCGCGTCGCGCAGCCGCAACGAGAACACCATGGAAGAGCGTCTTGCCGGCGAACTGATGGATGCGGTCCAGAGCCGCGGGTCCGCCGTGAAAAAGCGCGAAGACACCCACAAGATGGCAGAGGCGAACAAGGCCTTCAGCCATTACCGCTGGTAAATATTTAGAGGCATCTGACTCATGGCACGCGACTATCAGCTCGAACGCTACCGCAACTTCGGCATCATGGCCCATATCGACGCGGGCAAGACGACCTGTTCGGAACGGATCCTGTTCTACACCGGCAAGTCCCACAACCTTGGCGAGGTGCACGATGGTGCGGCCACCATGGACTGGATGGAGCAGGAGCAGGAGCGCGGGATCACCATCACGTCGGCCGCGACCACGACCTTCTGGCAGCGTCAGGACGATCCCACCAAAGAGGGCACGTCGGACACCAAGTACCGGATGAACATCATCGACACGCCGGGCCACGTGGACTTCACCATCGAGGTGGAACGCTCGCTTGCCGTGCTCGACGGGGCGATCTGCGTGCTGGATGCCAATGCCGGGGTCGAGCCTCAGACCGAGACCGTGTGGCGTCAGGCCGACCGGTACAAGGTGCCGCGGATCGTGTTCGTCAACAAGATGGACAAGATCGGCGCCGATTTCTACAACTGTGTCAAGATGATCGAGGATCGCACCGGCGCCCGCGCCGTGCCGATCGCGCTGCCAATCGGGGCCGAGCACGAGCTTGAGGGCCTTCTCGACCTCGTGACCATGGAAGAGTGGGTCTATAACTCCGAGGACATGGGCGCGACCTGGAACCGCGTTCCGATCCGGGACAGCCTGAAAGAGACCGCCGACGAATGGCGCGCCAAGCTTGTCGAAAGCGCCGTCGAAATGGACGACGACGCGATGATGGCGTATCTCGACGGCGAAGAGCCCGACGTGCCGACCCTGCGCGATCTGATCCGCAAGGGCACATTGTCGCTGAGTTTCGTTCCCGTCCTTGGAGGCTCGGCCTTCAAGAACAAGGGTGTGCAGCCGCTGCTCAACGCCGTGGTCGATTACCTGCCCAGCCCGCTGGACGTGGTCGATTACATGGGCTTCGCACCCGACGACGAGACGGAAACGCGCAACATCCCGCGCCGCGCGGATGATTCCATGCCGTTCTCCGGGCTTGCGTTCAAGATCATGAACGATCCCTTCGTCGGCTCGCTGACCTTCACGCGGATCTACTCGGGCAAGATGTCCAAGGGCGAGACCGTCATGAACTCGACCAAGGGCAAGAAAGAGCGCATCGGTCGCATGATGATGATGCACTCCAACGACCGGACCGAGATCGACGAGGCGTTTTCCGGCGACATCATCGCGCTTGCGGGTCTCAAGGACACCACGACGGGTGATACGTTGTGCGATTCCAAGGCGCAGGTGGTTCTGGAAACCATGACCTTCCCCGATCCGGTGATCGAGATCGCGGTCGAACCCAAGACCAAGGGCGACCAGGAAAAGATGTCCGCCGGTCTGGCAAGGCTTGCCGCCGAAGACCCGTCCTTCCGCGTCGAGACCGATATCGAAAGCGGCCAGACGATCATGAAGGGCATGGGCGAATTGCATCTCGACATCCTGGTCGATCGTCTCAAGCGCGAGTTCAAGGTGGACGCCAACATCGGCGCGCCGCAGGTGGCCTACCGCGAGACCATCGGTCACGAAATCGAGCATACCTATACCCACAAGAAGCAGTCGGGTGGTTCGGGTCAGTTCGCCGAGGTCAAGATGATCCTGTCGCCGACCGAGGCGGGCGAAGGCTTCAGTTTCGAGTCGCGCATCGTCGGTGGCTCCGTGCCCAAGGAATACATTCCGGGCGTTGAAAAGGGCATTCGCTCGGTGATGGATAGCGGCCCGCTGGCAGGCTTTCCCGTGATCGACTTCAAGGTCGCGCTGATCGACGGCAAGTACCACGACGTCGACTCGAGCGTCATGGCGTTCGAGATCGCGGCGCGCATGTGCATGCGCGAAGGTCTGCGCCGCGCCGGGGCCAAGCTGCTGGAACCGATCATGAAGGTCGAGGTGGTCACGCCGGACGAATATACCGGCAATGTCATCGGCGATCTCACGTCGCGGCGCGGCCAGGTCTCGGGGCAGGAGCCGCGCGGCAACGCGATCTCGATTCTCGCCAACGTGCCGCTCGCCAACATGTTCGGCTACATCAACACGCTGCGGTCGATGACCTCGGGGCGTGCCCAGTTCACGATGCAGTTCTCGCATTACGATCCGGTGCCGCGCAACGTGTCCGAAGAGATCCAGTCGAAATACGCATAATAGCCGGTGCGTGTGCCCCACGCATCGACCTACTGAAACAAAAGGAGCCACAGCAATGGCGAAGCAAAAGTTTGATCGTTCGAAACCGCATGTGAACATTGGCACGGTTGGTCATGTTGACCACGGCAAGAC
>NZ_JBPBBB010000008.1:0-140562 GCF_050896375.1 Roseovarius tibetensis | reverse complement strand
TTCCGTAATCGCTTCGCTCAAATCCAATTTGTTCAGCACGCATGATAAAAAATTTCTGATCATCCGATGAAAGCTGATCGAATAATGTTTGAAGTTCCTCAATATCATCAGGTTGCCCAAAATCAGAGACACTCGAGTCAATTATCGAATCAAGCTTTGTCATGATCAACCTTCCGCTCGCCCAGAAACGCCAAAACAGAACACAAAATTTTCGTCGATGTTAAAATAAATCTATTTATGCAAGTCAACTTCTAATCAAAGATTTTTTCCAAGGCCCATTTCCTACCTTGCTCGTTAATTCGTCCAAGGTGAGGCGAATCGCAGCTTTCTGCACCTTTGGCCCCTTGCGTGCAGTGCAGCATAAGGTAATTTGGGCTCTCAACTAAATTCATCGCAATCTACACGAATGGCCGCTGTCGGTAAACAGGTTAAATTCTGCAAAGCCCGTTCCCTGCGCACTCCAGCCGTTCGCCCTCGGCAAAGCGAAATTCCGCGACCAGACAGCTGGACAAGCCTCATGATCCAAATCGGGTGGGTCCAGCGCCCGCCGCAATGGCTTTGAATTCGGTTTCTCCGATAATCCGGATCGGGTGGCCATTGCCCTGCATGTCCTCGGCCTTGCGATGTTTGCTGCTCTTTTGGTGACCTGCGAGCACGCTCAGATCCTGATCGTCTACGACCAGATGCGTTGTCTTCTGCGTGACGCCGGCCTTCACGGACATACCAATGCTCGCGGCCAGTTCCGCTGCTTCGGTTCGTGACATGCCCAGCGCGCCGGTGAACACGACCACCGAACCGGCCAGTGCACCGGCAGGATTGCCCTCCTTGGTGATTTCCGGCGCATGGTTGCGCTTTGGGGCAGGCTTGATCAGATCATCGAATGGCACCCCAAGATGTGATTCCGCGCGTAGAACCACCATGGCCGCCGCGCGTGCGTCTTCGCCGGCATCGTGGTGGTGGAAGTCGAGATCCAACACCTGCTTGAGGTTTGCGAGCCCATGACCGCCATTGCCTTTCAGCTCCGGCCAGGCCCGCCGCGCAATCCGGACGCTATCGGACCATCGGAATTCGGGTGCATCCAGACCGCACCACCGACATGCAGCGGTGACGGCCTGCTTGTCGAAATTGCTGTGCTGAACGAGCTGGTGACGAGACAGCAGGGGCAGCAGATGCTCGAGGGCTTCGTCAAATCGAAGGGCGTCAGCCACGTGATCCGGGCCGATGCCGTGCAGCCGGATGTTGAAAGGATCGAACCGCATACCGGGGTTCACCAGCGTCGAGAAGGTATGGATCCGATTGTCGGGGAAGACACAGGCGAGCCCGATCTGGCAAATGCTGGCGGAGTCGCTGCATGATGTTTCGACATCCAGCGCAACGAAGCGGAAATCGTCTGTCGGCACGTCAAGTGCTTGCCGAGGTGCGCGACCTCGGTTCTTGGCCAAGGGAGTGTGCTGTCTCGTCTCGGGCCGGTCACGCTGTTTGCGCTCGGTGCCGCGGTCAGGCGTATTGCCACCCAAAAGCCAGTCGAAAAGTGCCATTACGAATTCCTTTTATTTCTGTCCGAGCGACATCGAGAAAAGTATGTCATGGCTTTCGGAACTTCGGGGCCGGATCACGCCACCTCCAGCTTCGGCAGACCGCGCACGATCTTCATGGTCTCTAGGCTTACCGTGATGACACGCTGGAACAGCTCCAGCGGATAGGCCGGGTTGTTCATTGTCTCGTTGGCGTAGTCGTTAGCATCGTTGACGATGCCGCTGGCCTTGTCGGTCTTGACCACCTGCCGCTCCATCACCCATTCCAGCGCGGGCTTGCCATTCACGACGTACTCGTAGGCCTCCAGGGGTACGTCGGTCATGGTGATGTTGGCGTTGTAGACCACGGTCGTCTTGTCGGTCTCGCCGCGCTTGCCGGCGAATTTCATCTTGGTGACGCGGTAGAAGGCTTCCGGATCCTTCACGACCCAGGTGCGCGGGTCGCCCTGCTTGTAGGTGACCGGATACGGTTCCACCGTCTCGTAGTTGACATGGAGGTCGCCAAGGCGCCGCCCGGCGTCGGTGAAGGCGCGGAAGTCGGTGTAGGTCTTCACACAAGGGATGCGTGGCAACTCCTTGGTCAGGTTGTCGGCATAGCGGTCGCGGTAGTCGGGCGAATGCAGCAGGCCGTAGACGTAGTAGAAGATGTGCTCCTTGGTGATCTCCTCGCTCGGATAGGCCGCCTGGAAATGAGTCAGCCCGGCATCGGTGATCGCGTCACGGCGCTGGAGGCCGGAGGACTGGCCTTCGAAGAGGCCGCCGGGTTCCTCGTCCTGCTGCTCGTAGAGGTAGAGGGGGAAGCATTGGGCGCCGCCATCTGGCTGTAGGCACATCACTTTGTCGACCATAAGCGCAATCTGGCTTCCAGCGCGCCAGTTTCCTTTGATTGCTATGGCGCGGTTTTCGATTTCTGGATCAGGAAAGATCCGAGGCATCTGATAAACGACTTCATTCAAGCGGCGACCAAAGTGCAGCCACTGCATGGAAAAGGGCCGGTAAACAGAAAGAATGATCGCTCCATCCGAAACCTTTAATGGCTTGTCTCGCTTGATGTCGTTTTTCAAGCTACGTGTCCAAGCGATGCGTTTGGGCTCGATTTGAACCAGATCGCTAACATCCTTGGCCTTGTCCCAAGCATTCTCACGGTGGAGGCGTTCTCTCTCCGCCTCATAGAACGCCACGAGTTCAGAAATGTTATCTTCCACTGAAGTCTTGCTTGAGTTGAAGCACCATGCGTCGCGGTTGGTCACCACTCCCAAAGAGTAGTTCTCGAACAACGATAACTCGTCGCGGCTCTTCTTGTGCCCGATCTTCAGGAAAGCATCGAAGCTGGCATCGCGCTGGTTCAGCCAGTCATTCTGATCGTCCGGCGCGATCCGCTCCCAGCCGTCTGCCTTGCTGATCCCCTTCACGGCGCCAAAGTCGCGAATGATCGCCAGCTTCTGCTTCTGATCCAGGTAGTCGCCGATGTCATGAAAGAAGATCCGGCCATGCTCTGCCGCGTCCGGGTTCTTCACGAGCACACTGATGACGATGGGTGTCCGAGTGCCTTCTCCGAAGACATTGCCCTTTTCTTTGCGCCGAAGCTCACCACTCGTTCGCGCATTGCCGCGAAGATGAAATATGTAGAGGTCCGAAAACTCTTCGGTCAGACATGCGCGCATCCCATCCGTCGCGTTTCCCTCCAACCAACCGCCGTTGCTGACATAGGCTACGATGCCAGCGTCGCCGACCCGGTCTGATGCCCAGCGGATCGCCCGAATGTAGCTGTCATAGAGAAATCTGTGTAAAGTTGCGGTAGTCCGCGCGGCGTATGTCTCAGAAATTCGGCGATCCAAGCTTGCATAAGCCACGTTCTTTGCGTTGTCGTCCTCGCTCCGCTGTCCCGCCGAATACGGCGGGTTACCCACGATCACCCGGATATCCAGCTCCCTTTGCCGGGTCCGGCGTTCGGAGTTGTCGGGCATGTAGAGCGCGAGCTCGTCCTTGCCCTCGTACATCTGGAAGGTGTCGGTGAGGCAGATCCCCTCGAAGGGCAAGTATTCGTCGCTGTCGGCGATGCCCTGGTAGACCGCCTCGATGTTAATCGCGGCGATGTAATAGGCCAGCAGGACGATCTCGTTGGCGTGGATCTCGTGACGATACTTGTGCTCCAGCTCCTCCGGCGCAATCAGGCCCGATTGCAGAAGTCGGGTGATGAAGGTTCCCGTGCCGGTAAAGGGGTCCATGATATGGACGCCGCGCGACCCGAGGGTCTGACCGAAGTGCTCGTGTAACATCTCGTTGACCGAGTGCAGGATGAAATCCACGATCTCGACCGGCGTGTAAACGATGCCCAGCTTCTCGGTCGTGCGCGGGAAGGCGTTGCGGAAGAACTTGTCGTAGAGCTCGACGATCAGCTTCTGCTTGGCTTGGGGATCGGTGATGCCATGCGCGCGCATCTGGACACTGGCATAGAATTTCTCGAGGTCGCGCGATTCCTTCTCGAGGTTCGCCTCGTTCAGCACATCGAGGACGCGCTGCATGGCCCGGGAGACCGGGTTTTCGGCAGTGAACTTGTGCCCCTCGAACAGCGTGTCGAAGACGGGGCGCGTGATGATGTGCTGCGCCAGCATCTCGATGGCATCGCCTTCGGTGAGCGCATCGTTCAGATCATCGCGCAGCTCGGCCAGGAAGGCATCGAAGGCGTGTCGAGCCTCGGTGTCGGGAGCCTCCAGAAGGCTGGTCAGACGGGTGATGTGGTTCTTGGCGATTTCGGCTATGGAGGCGGACCAGTCCTCCCAATAATCCCGGGTGCCGCATTTCTTGACGATCTTGGCCTTGATGGCACGCGAGAACTCGTCGATCGAAAAGGTCATCTCGGTCTGGCGGGGATCCGGGCCCTCAATGACATCATCACCATTGCCACCGCTGCCCGAACCGATACCGGACCCGGCGGCCCTCGTTTTGCTGGGCAGGTTTTCGACGACGGCCGTGACGGACCGCAACTCCTCAGAGTCGGCAGTGATGCCGACGATCTCGACACTGTCGCTGATATCCTGGCCGAGCGACATTTTGTTGATGGTGCTGTCAAAGCGTTCGTCATGCGCGCGCAGGGCGTTCAGGATCTGCCAGACAACGCGATACCGCTCATTGTCAGCCAACGCCTGGTCGGGCGGAACCCCGGCCGGGACGCCCACCGGCAGGATGACATATCCCATATGTTTGCCTTCGGCCCGGCGCATGACGCGCCCAACGGACTGGACGACATCAATCTGGCTCTTGCGCGGATGCAGGAACATGATCGAATCCAACGCGGGGACATCGACACCCTCGGACAGACAGCGCGCATTGGTCAGAACCCGGCAGACATTGTCACCGGCGTCTGCCTTCAGCCAGTCAAGCAGCGCGCTGCGGCTCTTGGCGTTGAACGTACCGTCGACGTGTTCGATTTCGCAGCGGAGGTGCGGCGATGGATCATCCACATCGATCAGGCTGTCTTGCCCGAGATATTCATCCACCACGGCGCTGAACTCGTCGCGGATCAGCTTGGAGCTGCGGATATCCTTGGCAAAGGCCAGTGCGCGCCGCATCGGATGCGGATCAGCGGAGACATCCGCTTTCAGGTCGATCTTGGTCAGCGCCTTGTAGCAACCGATGATCTTGGTCGCGTCGTCGAGAACCAGTTCGCTGCCCGCGTCGCCCAGACGTTTCTGGACCGCGGCACTGACCAGCCCCTCGTCCATGGCCAGGACGATGACCTTGTAATCGGTGAGCAACCCGTTCTGAACCGCCCAGCCAAAGCCACGATAGAACAGGGTCTCGCCGAAAAGGTCTGGGTTATCCATGGATGCCAGCTCGGCGCCGACCTCGTCGGCCTTGCTGCGGACGTTGTCACCGAAAATTCGCGGTGTGGCCGTCATGTAGAGGCGCTTGCGGCCCGCGACGTGCTCGTTGTTGTGGATCTTGACGAAATTTGATTCATCATCTCCGGCAAGGGTCGCTCCGGTCGTGCGGTGGGCCTCATCGCAGATGATGAGGTCAAAGTCGGGCAACCCGGCTTCCTGCGCACGGGTCAGGGTGACGATCGACTGATAGGTGGAGAAGATCACCGTCATGCGGTCCGGATCGTCATCGCGCGCCTCGGCCGCGACTTTCAGCGGATCCGTGGTGGCCGGAAATGCCAGATCGTGCAGCTCGATCTCCGCGACATCACCGGCGCTCTTGCGACGTTTGCCGACATGGGCGTCTGAGCAGACCGCAAACGCGCGGATCGGCGTGTCGGTGTCGTTGGTCCATTCCCGCACGGTCTGCGACATCAGGGCCAGCGAGGGGACCATGAACAGCACGCGCTTGCCTTTCCCGGCCATCGCTTCGGCAATCTTCAGCGCGGTGAACGTCTTCCCGGTTCCGCATGCCATGACGAGCTTGCCGCGATCGGCCGTTTCCAGGCCGCTTTCGACGGCTTCGAGGGCGTCGCGCTGATGCGTCAGCAGCGTCTTCTTCGCGGTCAGGACGATTTCACCGCGCGCCTCGAAAATTGTCCAGTCGATCCGGCTTTCCCTGAGATCGGTCAGACCGATGCGAACGACGGGGATCGACTGCCCGCGGATCATTTCCTCCGCGTTCATTCCCCATTCGCGCTCCGTGGTGTCCAGGACAACGCGCCGGCTGAAGGGGGCCTTGCCGGACGCGGATATGAAGCTGTCGATATGCGCCTTCTGGATCCGGGTGTCCGCCGCGAAGAATTTCGCCTGGATTGCGGCAAAGCCGTCCTCGTTGCGCAGTTTGGCAACCAGATCGATTCCGACATCCTTCGCGTCCCGTCCGTGAGCCTTGCCCCATTCGCTCCACGGCCAGACCGCCTCGTACTCTTCGGCCTGAACCGGATCGTTGAGGAAAAATGCAAGTGCAAGGCGTTCGAAATATGTGCCCTTTTCGCGTTCGGTGACGGCAGCGTCGCGGTAGGATTGCAGGATGCGGTCAATGGCGGTCATGAGAATTCCTTGTCTTCTGACCGCAACCTAACCGGGTTTTTCGGACCGGGCGACCCCTTATCATCGGGTGCCGACCCAAGAAAATTTTGCTTCGCCGCGAGAAATATTCAGGCTGAACTGGCCCTTGCCGCGGAAACCTTGTCGAGCGTGCGTGACTCTCCGACCGCGATCTCATAGCGTCAAGGCGGAATATTCGATTGGGAGGCACAGGGTGAAGGCAGCAGAGACCAAGGTTGATCGTTTTCTGGCGAGTAATGAGACATCATTCGCAATTCCTGTCTATCAGCGCAATTATGACTGGGCCAAGGGTCAGTGCCAACAGCTGTTCAAGGACATCCTCGAGGTCGGTGGCAGTGATGACCTGTCTGGCCACTTCATCGGCAGCATCGTCTATGTCCATGATGACGTTTATACTGTCGCGGGCCTGCGCGAGTTCACGATCATCGATGGCCAGCAGCGCCTGACGACCCTGACCCTGATCTACATCGCCATCTATCGCCACCTGGTCGCCGCTGGTGAAGAGCGCGAAGCCCAGCGCGTCTACAAGACCTTCCTGATCAACGAGTTTGCAGCAGACGCTGAAAAGCTGAAGCTGAAACCTACTGATAACAACAAGGCTGCGCTGGCACAGATCATGGATCCGCAGGAGGCGGTCAAGGTCAGTGGGTATTCGCGCCTGGTCGAGAATTTCCGCTTTTTTCAGAGCAGGATTGATGCGTCCAACGTGACAATCGTCCAGAAGGGCCTGTCCAAGCTGATTTTTGTCGATATTGCGCTGGACCGTCAGAAGGACAAACCACAGCGTATTTTCGAGAGTCTGAACTCGACCGGGCTGGAGCTGTCGCAATCTGACCTGATCCGCAACTATATCCTGATGGGATTGCCCCGCAAAGAGCAGGAGCAGGCTTTCCGGAAATTCTGGGAGCCGATTGAGCGCAATGCGCGCAATCTCGAAGTGAATGAAAGCCGCGTGTCCGATTTCATCCGAGATTATCTGACTCTGAAGCAGAAGGATATTCCCAACAAGGGCGCGGTCTATACCAAGTTCAAGGAGCGCTTTCCCAGGCCAAACTCGCCCGAGTTGATGGAGGCGCTGGTCGAAATTCGCGATCTGTCGAATGTCTATGCGCGTTTGCTGAACCCTACTCTTGAGCCAGACGCCGAGATTGCCCGCGAACTCGGCTACATCCGCACACTCGAAATCAACGTGTCCTACCCGTTCCTGATGCCGGTCTATCGGGATTTCCAGGCGGAGGTGATTTCCCGCGATGATTTCGCCGAGGTGCTGCGGCTGGTGCAAAGCTATGTCTGGCGCCGGGCCATTCTGGGCCTGCCCACCAACGCGCTGAACAAGATCTTCATGGGCCTATATGACCGGGCGGAGACCGAGGACTATTTGAAATCGGTCCAGCGGGCGCTGATGCAGCGTGGCGGCACACAGCGTTTTCCGCGCGACCCCGAAGTGCTCGCTGTCCTCAAGGAGAAGGACATGTACAGCGTCAAGGGCCGCACGCGTATCTATTTCTTTGACCTTCTAGAGAACCACAACAACCGAGAGATCGTCGATGTCACGTTGCCGGGTATCACGATCGAGCATATCTTCCCGCAAAACCCAGATCCGGAATGGCGCAACACCGTCGATGAAGATGACTATGCTGCGATGGGAGAGCAGTATCTGAACACCATCGGCAACCTGACGTTGTCTGGCAATAATGGCCGCCTTGGCAACAAGACCTTTGCCGAGAAACGGGACATGAACGAGAGCGGCGGCGAGCAGGGTTACCGTTTCAGCCGTCTGTGGCTCAATCGCGACTTGCAGACCCTTGATCACTGGAATGTGGCTCAGGTCGAGGCACGGGCAGAACGTATCGCCCAGCGCTTTCTTGAAGTCTGGCCCGCGCCCAGCGTGGATGTGTTGGTCGGCCCTGATGCCGAAGAGGTCAACATTTTCGAGGCGGAGGAGCCGAAGTTCAAGAAACTGGAATATGCCGTTTTCCTGGGGAACCGGCTCTGGGTGACGCAGGTCAGCCGCCTTTATGTCGAGGTCATCCAGCTTCTGCTTTCCGAGCAGCCCGATGCTTTCAAAGGCACAAAGCTTGGGGATCGCATCCAACTGACTGCCGATCCCGCGAGCCTGCGTCAGTCGGTCCAGGTCGCGGAAGGCTATTTCGTTGAGGGGAATATCGATTCGACGACCAAATTTGAGAGGATGAAGTTCATCCTGGCCGAACTCGGCATGGAGGACGAGCTGTTCATCAAGTTTGCATAGCAGGTGAGTCGTTTTCATCTGGGTTTGCATTGGGTGCTTTATGCCCAAGGTCGCACCTTCGGCATCACCGCCTTCACTTTGATCTCTCGCAGCATTCCGCCCCCGATCAATCCATCCCGCACCCAGCCCAACGCTTGCCACCAATTGTCATAGGCGCTCCGCGCAGCTTCGATCTGCCGTGGGTCCGGGGAGAATGTCACGGGACAGGCACGGACCTCGACGGTTCGCCACTTGCCGCCCACCTGCACCCGCTCGGTGTCCACGACTTCCGTCACAGCGCGGTCGCCATGCCGGTTGCGTTTCATCTCCACCGGCACGCAGCGCGGAACGGCACCGGGCATCCAGTCCGGCGTGAGCCCAGCGCGCGCGAGTTCAACCACTCTGATGGCCATGCGCTTGCCGCCGAGGCTGTCGGGCATCCCGGCGACGGTGGCCGCGATCACTTCTGCATCCGCATGGGTGCAGCTGCCCATCTTGTATCGGCCACCGTCAACCTTGCAGCCCAGCGCCGCGCGCTGCATGAGGACGTATTCCAAACCGAAGCCCGAGCTTTCCTCCAGCACGTCCTTTGGCGGGGGCAGTTCCAGCTGCGCCTTCTCGATCCGAAACGCCCATTCCAGCGCCGCTTGCACGCCCAGTGCGCGTTTCACGCGGTGACCGTCCGTGCGGCCGATCCGTTGCTGCATGCTCATGGCTGCAATCCTTCAAAGAGATCCATCTGCGCTGGGCCGTCCGGCCCCTCCGTGGGCCGCCAGATCCACGGGCCCGAGGCCATGGGCAGCTGCGAGAGCGCGCCACGCGTGCGCTGCTGCCAGAGGGTGAACGCCGTTGCCGAGCAGGCGCAGAGCGCGTGCCCGATGGGCCAGCCCATCAGCCATTCGACGAAGAGCGGGTTCAGCCGCCGCCGCGACCGGCCCTTCAGGATGCGGCGACATGCGGCGCGCCCATGCGAGGCAATCATCGAAGCCCAGAGCGGGCGCGAGATCGGGGCGTGCGGCGAGGATGGCAGCCCATGCGGCGTGATCGCCGGGGCAGGGCGGGTGAAGCCCTGCTCCGCCCGGTAGTGCAGGATATCCATCCGGCTCTTGCCATCCGCCCGCGTAACGCTGGCCGCGCTGCTGCCCTTCCAGTTCTGTGCTGCCGGAGTCGGCCACTGGTCCGACATCGCTTTCGCGATGCCCAGCGCCAACGCTTCCGCCTTGCGCGTCAAGTCGTTCTTGCTCGCCGGGTTGTAGCTTGCCGTGCCGGGATGCAGGCTCATCGGTGTGGGCCAGGATGAAGATGCGGAGCCGCTGGTGCGGCGCGCCGACCTCTGCCGCGCTGAACAGACCCGCCGCAGGAGTGTAGCCCAATCCCCAAAGCTCTCGCAGCACGGTTTCGAGCCCGAGGCTGACATGGCCGGCGACGTTCTCGATGAAGACCCATTCGGGAGCGCAATCCTGGACAACCCGGGCGACCTCGGGCCAGAGGTGACGGAAATCGTCGGCCCCACCGCGCTTTCCGGCGGCGCTGAACGGCTGGCAGGGATATCCGGCAAGGACCGTGTCGAACGCCCCATGGAAGGGCCGGGCGTCGAAGCTGCGCAGATCGTCCCAGATCGGGGCCGGAGCGAAGTAACCTGCGCGCTGGGCGGCGATGAGGACGGCGCGGGGCCAGTCCTCCCACTCGACAAAGGCCCGGGTGTGGTAGCCGGGTTCGGCGAGCATGACGCCCAGATCAAGGCCTCCGCCGCCTGCGCAGAGGGACACTCCGTGCCGGGGAGGTAACACCAAGCCATTCACTGCACCCCCCTGGCCTGCAGCCGCTCTCGCGTGACCAGCCCGCGGGCCAGCATGGCGGCGCACATGGCGTTGCTGATCATGCCGGCGGGCAGGAACCGGTCGGAGTTCACCAGATCGGCGTAGAACGCGGCTAGCTCGTCCTCGCCGGGCGGGAGGCCGGCATCGCGCTTGCGCTGCCGTTTGGCCGTTCGGCCGCCGGCACCGGACGCGGATCCTTGCGCATCGTGGCGCGCGGCGCGGGCCATGGCGCGATCGAGCGCCTTGGGTCCGTCGGGCGGGTCGGGATGATCGCGGCGGGTGTCGCGGGCCACCTCGAGGATCCGGTCCTTCGAGAGCCCGAGATCGTCGATCCAGCGGCGGACATGGGTCCGGGCAGGCCAGCCCTGCCACCAGCCCGGGAGGGCGCCACCCGGATCGAGGCCCAGCGCGCCGAGCAGCTCGGCAAGGAACCGATCAAAATCGGCATCGCGCGCCGGCGCGCCCTCCTCCTCCTTTACTGATTCCCTTAAAGGTTCCCTTACAGGGTTAGTGTCCGGATTCCGGACACGGGTCAGGGTATTTTCCGGACACGGGTCGGCCTGAAAATCGGACACGGCTCCGGCCTCGATACCGTGTCCTGTTTCCGGACACGGCTCTGGCGCCCCGAGCGTTTCGTCCGCACCCCCCTCGGCGTCCGGGAAAGGATCTGCGGGGTCCTGATCGCCGCGTCCGGTTTTCGGACACGGGGGTAGAGCATCTGGGGCAATGCCCGGCTCGAACCCCAGAATGTAGCGCGTGGGCATCTGCCGCTTCGTAACGGGATGAATGCGCGGCACGCGTCGCAGGAGGCCGGCCACCTCCAGCCGCCCAAGATGCTCGTTCAGCGTCGAGCGGCTGATCTCGCAGTCATGTGCCAGCCGCTCCTGCGAGGGAAAGCAGCCGTAATCCGGGTTGAACCGATCACAGAGATGCCAGAGCACGATCTTGGTGGTGGGCTTGAGGCCGCGCTGCTGGATGGCCCAGTTGGTGGCGGCGTGGCTCATGGGTCGGCCCTCCGCGCTGGGCGGGCACCCGCGCTCCCGGTGGCATCTGGTTGCACCACGCGCGTGGTGATCCCGTGATCCGCCAGCGCGCCCAGCGCGTCATCAAGCGAGCGCACGAGCGCCCAGCCAAAGCCCTGCGCCTGCACGGCATCGCGAAACGCCGCCTGTGCTGGGCTGAGCCTGCCCGAGGGGGATTTCAGCTCCAGAAACAGCACGCGGCCACCACTGAGCACCATCAGATCGGCAAAGCCCCGATGGACGCCCATGCCGACCAGGATCGCCTGGCGCGTCGCCCCGCGCGGGCCGGGCTGAGTCACTTCGTTGGCGCAGTGATGAATGATCGCCCCTTTCGGCAGGGCGAAGCGCAGGGCTGCGACAACCGCGCGCTGCAGATCCGCCTCGGGCGTGCCACGTTGGGTCATGACATCACCTCGGGATCGTCATCCGCGTCCGGGCGCTGGTGCCGGCCGTGGCGCTGCGGCGTGCGTGCGTCGACGATCAGCAACAGAACCTGTGCCTCCCTGCGCTCGGCTTCGCACTCGCCGTGGCGGGCCAGCACCTGGCAGGCCAGACGGATCAGGTGGTCCGAGTGATGCGCCACGTCGGCGATCACCGCGCGGGCCTCACTCAGCCGGTCGGAAAGCCAATGCGGATCTTCGGTCATTACGCTTCGGGGTGGGGAGATATCTCGTGTCATTTGCGCCCCCGGCGTGTCCGGGTCGCCGGGCGGCTTTGTTCCTGCGCATTGATCCAGTCCTCGACCGAGGCGCGCCGGTAATACACCTTGCGGCCGATCCGTGTGCAGGGCGGTCCCAGCTGGCGGGCTTCCCAGCGGGCGAGCGTGTCGCGGGTAAGCCCGAGTTCACCGGCAAGCTGCTCGCGGCTGATCCAGTCGGCCAGCAGGTTCAGGGGGTTGTCCTGCGGGGCAGGGGCTGTTGTCTGCATGTCGAACTCCTTTCCAGATCCCGGCGAATGCCGGTGACGGGCAGAGCGAAGCAGACGTGCAGGGGCGGAACCTAGGCAGAGACCGGAATTGAAGCGCCGGGGGCCATTCCGCCCCATGTTTTACTGGCGATTTGCCGTTCTGGCGGAAAGCGGAACGGGCGCACCCCCCAGCGCCATTCCGCCGTTTCCGCAGGTCAGGGGCAGGTCGAGTCCGCCGCTCGGCGTCCCGGGCGATGCCGAGCCGCGTTCAACGGCACGCATCAGCACACTTCGGACGGCGCGCGGAAAACCCCGATCCGCTGCTCTCCGGTCGTGCGTCAGGCGTCAGGGCAGCGCCGGAAAATCGCCGCGGCGATGCGCGTCCACCATGGCGCGCAACTCGGGCGGGGCAATCACCTCGACCGTGTCACCCCACTGGTAGAGGTGCCAGGCCATCTCCAGCCAGCCGCCGGCGGTGAAGCGGATGGTCAGGCTGCCATCGGCCTCCGTCTCGACCTGCTGATCGGGATGAAAGACGAAATCGCGCGCGACGGCAGCTGCCGAAGGTGCAAAACGCCAAACCACCGGGCCATATTCTGCCTCCGAGTGAAACGATCCGAACGCCCGGGCGGAATGCGCGGCCAGATCGAATCCGGGATCGCGCACGAAGGAGGTGGGCAGCAGGGAGGCGCGGCTGATCCGGTCGAGGCGGAAGTGTCGGCAGGCAGCGTCATTTCCGCTCGTTCGCGCGATCAGATAGCAACGCATGCCGAACAGAACGCCGTAAGGCTCTACGGCCCGCGACCTCGGTGTCGCATCCCACGCACCGGCATAGTCGATCTCCATCATGAACGGCCCCTTGAGGGCCGCATCGATCACGCCGAGAACCCATGGATCGTACCGGGCGCGCGGACCCGGACGGCAGGCATGGCCCCTGGCCTCCAGAATCGCCTCGGCGTCGACTTCGGCGCGCCGGGCAAGTGGCGTCGGCATTGTGGCCAGCAACCGGTTGCGCAGCGAGGTGAGCGCGGCAACCTCGGTCAACGCCCCGTCGCGTTCCGCGCGCCGGATGCCCATGTCCAGCGCCGACAGCTCGCTGTCGCGCAGGCCCTGCATGTGCAGCAGGCGATGGTCGCTCAGCTGCCACCACTTGCGCCGATCCCCATCCGTGTAGGTCTGCACCATCGGAAACGCGTCTTCCAGCGCGCGGGACATGCGCTGAGCGGTGCGCAGGTTCACGCCGAAGATCTCGGTCATCTGCACGAGGCTGATACCGTCCGGCCGGGCGGCGGCTTCTTCGGCCAGGCGCATGATGTCGAGGGCTTTGCCGAGGCGTTTATTGTCCATGTTTCGTCCCTGACCGAATCTGACGGGGATGCCAATTACAATTCTCCCTAAAGGCGAATAGCGTCGCCTGGTCAGCTAAGGGCGATTCCTGCTGTTCGTGTTCCCGATCACCGGCGTGCATTTCGCCGGGCTCTCAGGACATGGGCGATGATGACGCCCTGAGGCGTGTTCAACGACCGCGATCCTATGTCCAGGGCGCTGTTTCTGAACGCGATCCCTGAAGCACCCGTTGCTGACCCGGGTGTTGTCGAGTGAAGAGAGGATGCACAACTCATGACCCTGCCACCCAGAGCTTTCTATTCCCTGACCGAAGTTTCCGCACGTTGGGGTCGTCCTGCGGCCGATATTGCCGAATGGGTCGCGACCGGTCATTTGACGCTGGTCACCAGCATCGCCTCGGTGATCTGCGGCAAGGAACCGGTGGCGGGCATCGTGGCGGTGAGCGCTGCCGACATGATGCGCATGTTCCGCCGTCACGGCCCGAGCGAGGAGGAATGCCGGGTGTTCCGCATTCGCGTGCCGGGCCGAGCCGAGTGGCAATACATCACCGACCCGGCGGATGGCGTGCTGATCAAGCGGACCGATCTGATGCTGATGGCCGACGAGGCGCAAAGGTTCGAGGAGGATCGCGACTTGCTGCGCCGGCCGGCACAATCGCCAGGGGCGATGCCCCGCTACGATTGGGAGGGGGTCAATATCATGCTGATCCAACGGATCAACGACCATGGCCTGCCCGCGACGCAGGGCGAGCTGGTCACCGAAGTGCAGGAGTGGTTCGCGCAGAACTCGCCGACGGGCGATATCCCGGAAGAGAGCACCACGCGAAAGAAGATCGCACCGATCTGGCGGGCGCTGCGCGAAAGGGTCTGAGCGGCATAGGGAAAAGGGGGCCCTTGCGTACCCCCATCAGGCACCCTTCCGGTCCTCGTCGGCATCGTGCACCAGCTGCGGGCGGGGCCGGAAGATGCTGGCAACGGTATCGAGCCCTTCGCGCAGCGGCGAATCCATCAGGTGCGCATAACGCTGGGTCGTCTGCATTTGCGTGTGGCCCAGCAGCTTGCCGATCATCTCGAGTGATGCTCCGCCGCTGACCAGCAGGGAGGCGAATGTGTGCCGCAGGTCGTGAACCCGCACCCCGGGCAGGTCGGCTTCCGTCTGGATGGCCTTCCAGAACCGGCGGATTTCCTGCACCGGCTGGCCGGGCGTGTCACTGGGAAACAGCCATGGATTGCCGCATGGCACCACAAGCTGGCGCTGGCGCACGATGGTTGCGACCTCGTTCGAGATCGGGATGCGGTGGATCTTGCGCTGCTTGGTGGTGGCGGCGGGTTTTGACCAGCTGCCGAGATCGAGGTTGAACTGCTCGAACCGGGCCTGCCGGACCTCACCGACCCGCGCACCGGTCAGCATGCAGAGCCGGATGATCCCCGCGGCGCGCTGGTCCTCCGCGGCGTCCAGCGCCTTGGCCAGTCGACCGATTTCCTCGGGCGTCAGGAATCGTTCGCGCTCATTCTCGAGCCGGCGGCGAAAGCCGCTGGCGGGGTTGTCGTCGCGCCAGCCCCAGTCAACCGCCAGCGAGAACATCTTGCGCAGCACCTCGCCCACGCGGTTGGCGCGCACCGGCGTGGGCTTTGCCCCCTGCAACTTACGGGCCCGGTTGTTGGGTTTGGTCTTCGAGGGCCGTGCGCGGCCCGCCGCAATTTTCGATAGCAGCTTTTCCACATCGGCCTTGGTGATCTCGGTCACCAGCCTGTTGCCCCAGTCGGGTGCCACCAGCTTGTGCATGATGGTGTGCTGGTCGGCGGCATTGCGAGGGGCGAGATGCGGGGTGTGCTCTTCGAGGTAGCGCGTGATCATGTCGCTGACCCGAGGAGCCTCACGCGCCAATTCGCGCAGGCTGAGCGGATCGAAGCCTTCGTCGATGTCGCGACGCAGCTCCTTGGCGCGTTCGCGCGCGGCCACCGTGTTCCATTCCGGCCAGCGCCCGATGGTCATTCGCCGCTGCCGCCCGCCGATCCGGTAATCCAGGGCGAACGCCCGGTTTCCCGAAGGATATATGGTGATCGAGAACCCCCGCACGTCGGTATCGAAGATCTGGTAGTCCCGCCCGAGGTTCTCGGCCTCCCGGACATTTTTCTCATTCAGTTTCAGCCTTTTGACCATGGGTTTCTCCCCTTTCCTCGTCCTGACATGAGGCGTGGATTCGCGCCGGTATCAAGCAAAGCATGGCGGCAGGACCGGAATGCAGGCAGAAACCGGAATTGAGTTGGAAAGGAATGTTCCGGTTGGGTGTAGGCTAACGGGTTTAGGCTGGAACTGACCTTTGCCGCATCAGGCTCGAATGGCCGTGATGCGCAGAGAGCTGACCCTGCAAATTTGCGAACCGTGGGTGGCCTTTTTGACGTGCCCGGCCCTTAGCGGCCATTCATGAGGAGCGCGGCGAAAGCTCGCAGGCAGACCGGAACGTTAATCGGTTCGATTGGCCGGGATCGTCAGCGGACATTCACCGAAGCGGATCTGATTGTTCCTTGAGCAGCAGAACGCACCTTTTCGGTGCGCATGCAGCCGAGTCTAGCCTGAGCGGTGGTAAAGCGCAGGAAGGTGGCTTCGCAAAACTGGGACCGTAGTAGGGCTTGACTGGAGTAACAGCACCCGTGAGCATTCCCTTGGCGTTTCTCGGGTCACCCCAACTTCCAGATTGTGAGCACGGCAAAACCAACAATCTGGTCGACATATCACAGTGACTTCGATACGGCGTCATTGTGACATCACAGTGGCATTTGTCTATGAACGATCAAAGAAACGATAAGGGACGTGTTCCCGTGACAGTCCGGGTCCCGGAACACATCCTCAAAGACATCGACTCGTGCGTGGACAACGCGGAAGTGCCTGTATCGCGAAACCACTGGATCGTTGAAGCGCTGATTGAAAAACTGAAGAGATCAAAAAACGGGATCGGGGCAGATGGCGCGCAGTGATCTACTCATCTCTCTAGTTAAAGCGAGTGTGAGCGGCGACAAGAAGGCCGTCCGTACTGCTGTGGAGAGCATCATTGCTGAGGAGAAAGCCAAACAGCACCGGGTACTTGCTGATCGGCTCGCCCGCGCTCTGCACACTAATGGGAATGGTACGCGCACACTTAACCACGCGGCTCATGACACCGGAAGCCGTGGCCGCGAATTTCTAGCGGAACTGACCCCAAAGCTTCAGCTAAGCGACATGGTCCTAGCTGACCAGACCCGAGAGACCGTTGATCAGCTTATCGAAGAACAGCAGCGTGCGAGCTTGCTGCGGTCTCACGGGCTAGACCCTCGACACCGGGTCATGCTGGTAGGGCCTCCCGGTAACGGCAAGACGTCCTTGGCAGAAGCGATTGCCGAAGCGCTGGCAGTTCGGTTCTTTGTCATTCGCTATGAGGCACTGATTGGCAGCTATCTCGGTGAAACTGCTAACCGGCTGAAGCGCGTGTTTGATTACGTGCGCACGACGCCCTGCGTGGTATTTTTCGATGAATTCGACGCCGTGGGAAAGGAACGCGGAGACACTCATGAAACCGGAGAGATTAAGCGGGTCGTATCGTCACTGCTAATGCATGTCGATGAGCTCCCAAGCTATGCGGTCATTATTGCAGCCTCGAACCATGCGGAGTTGCTCGACCGAGCCGTTTGGCGACGTTTCCAGCTTCGCCTGCCTTTGCCGGCTCCAACCGAAAAAGAACTGACAACTTACTTTGACAGGCATTTCCAGCAGTTTGATGGGAAGCCGGGTATCGCGCCTGCGACTTTGGCGAAACGCCTTGGGCCGATTAGCTATGCCGAGGCAGAGGAATTCATTCTGGATATTCGGCGGCGGGAAGTGCTCTCCATGCGGGAGATCCCTCTTAAAACCATCTTTGCGAATCAAATTAAGGCCTGGGAAGATCGCGCCAAACCAGTCGGACAAGAAGAGGGCGCGAAGTAATCGATGGCTGAACGTCCTCTTCTCGGATTGCTGCAACCAAATCGCACGACACCAAAGGGGCGTGCTGTGCCTATCCAGGAGAAGGTTGCAGCTCCTTCCGTCGACCGGCAGGCACAGCGGGTCGGGCCGAAGTTCGACCGGCTGTCTCAAGCTCTTCCCGATGCACAACGTCTCGCAGCGCTACAGGATGATCCCGCCGCGATTGCGCCCGAACGGGCGCTGGTCTTTGAGATCGCAAGCACTGTTGTGGATTTTCACCGTGCCCTCAGCCAGATCAGCGGACTTGAATTGCTGGGCGAAGACGAAGATGAGGTTGAACCAGACGACGACTTTGCGACGACGGATAAAGATGGCAACCGCCGGGAAGATAAAGCCGTACCACGCCGCCTTTTCTTCACTTTGCCCGACGCAGTAGCGTTGCGAGAGTTGGTAAGCCTTTGGAACCGCTACAAAAACGGTGAAGAGATCACCCGGCCTCATACGGAGTGGAAGAGGGTCTTCGCGCACCTATCCGATATTCGACCCTGGGGCCCACAGGACAGAGTGACGGAAGACGCCAAGAATGAGTGGCTGGAGCGTCTTCGCGACTTCCCCGATGATCCGGTCCGCTTTGAGGTGGAATTCTGGTATCGGGCGACCGTCGCCCTTCGTGACCGGGCGCATCAACGGCTTGCAGCAGTCATTGGTGAAGCCGGAGGCCAACTGCGTGATCGTGCCACGATCCCCGAAATTCGGTACGACGCAGCGCTAGTAGAAGTTCGTCCGGAGTTTGTGCAAAGCATTCTGGACCATCCAGACATTGGGCTCGCCGCATTCGACGAAGTAATGGTGCTGCGGCCCCAATCCCTTGTGACAGACCCTCACGGCCCGGACCTGGAAGATGCCAGCGATATTAAACCTGATGGAGAGGCTGAGCTGGCGCCGCCAGTTGCTGCCCTCCTTGATGGCATGCCGATGGCCCAGCACCAGAAGCTGGCCGACCGGCTGGAAATAGACGATCCCGATGACTTTGCTGCGCAGTATGGTCAGGCAGCCCAGCAGGTACATGGCACGAGCATGGCCTCGCTGATTCTGCACGGCGATTTGAACAGCGCCGCCCCAACCGGCCCGGTTACACGTCGCCTCTATGTGCGTCCGGTAATGTATCCGCAACAGGTTGGTTTTGATGCATTCGAAGAACGAATGCCCCCGGACAAACTGGCCATCGACCTGATCTGGCGTGCGTTTCTTCGGATGTTTGAAGGCGAAGGCGACGAAGAGCCCACAGCGCCCACGGTCCGTATCGTTAATATGTCCTTGGGGGATCTGAAACGCCGTTTCGCGGGTGTTCTGAGCCCTTGGGCACGGCTGATCGATTACCTCGCCTGGCAGTATGGCGTTCTCGTTTTGGTAAGCGCTGGCAATATTCCTGACGCGGTGCCGCTCGAAGAGATTGCAGTATGGTCCGACTTCGAGGATGCAGCGCCTGAAGAGCGGGAAACTATTCTCCTGAAGGCAATCCTGCGGAACCGCGCATATCGCCGTCTTCTCGCACCGTCTGAAGGCCTCAACAGCTTGACGATCGGGGCCGCGCATTTCGATGAGATTGGGCCCAACGGCGCCGGTGCCATGGCTGTCGATCCATATGCTAGCCCCTTCCTACCAAACCCAAGCTCGGCACAGGGCCTCGGCTATCTGAGGGGCGTAAAGCCGGAGCTCTTACTGCCGGGCGGACGTGAGCACATTCGAACGCGTACGAATACCGCGCCGATATCCGTAACCCCCGTACTACAGCCGGGGCGCTTCTTTGGGATCGGGGCAGCCGCCCCTGGCACTGCGGGCGAAACGTCTAAGAAGCTCAACTTTAGCGGTACCAGTGTTGCGACAGCTGTGGCGACACACGGCGCATTGCGTATCCTGGAAGCGCTGGAAAAACTCCCGGTGGAACCGCCACATCCCGCCGTGGACCCTTCGTTTCATGCAGTCGTTCTCAAGGCATTGCTTGTCCACGCGGCCAAGTGGGACCCGGAGATTGCTGCCAAAATCGAAGAAATCTCGAAGGAGAATGGGACGGGTTACTGGGAACATCGGCGCGACGACGCTGCCCGCCTGCTTGGGTTTGGAGTTGTAGACATTGATCGTGTAATTGATTGCGCCGAAAACAGGGCAACATTGATCGGATGGAACACGATACACGCCAAGGAAACGGACGAGTTTCGCATTCCGATCCCGGCCGAACTCGAAAACCTCGGCGGCTTTCGTGCAGTGACAGCGACTGCCGCCTGGCTTTCCCCGCTGAATGTCGCCCATCGGATGTATCGAATGGCCAAGCTGGACATCAATCATGGCGGCGACAAGGGACTGTCGCTTGGAGTAGGAAACGCAAAAGACCAGCCCTCTCACAATGCGTATGGACGTGGGACAGTGTTTCATCGACGCTGGGCCGGAGACGACGCGAAGCCCTTCGTAGATGATGGGGACATTGTGTTAAACGTGTCCTGCAAGCCGTCAGCGGGGGATCTGGATGTCCCCATTCCATATGCAGTGGCTGTGACGTTTGAAGTTGGGGCAACTGTGCCGGTTGCCGTGTACGAACGCGTAAGAGAGCGCCTGCGCCAGCAAGTTGCTGTTCCAGCCGTATAGTCCTTTGCTAACGCACACTGCATACGCAGAAGCGCAGCCGATCCGACCGTTGAGTGTGGGCTCGGAGAGGTGGCTCCGGGAATCTGAACAGCCGGGATAGGTGGATTTTCCGCGCAATAGCAGCATGATGCTGCAAGCGAGGAGAAGACCATGACAAGACGACCGCGCCGGAACCACAGCCCGGCATTCAAGGCGAAAGTCGCGGTGGCGGCGATCAAGGGCGAGAAGACGCTGATCGAGCTGGCACAGGATTTCGACGTTCATCCGAACCACCTCTGAATGCCGCGCGACAGCGCGACAGGGCGACCGGCGGTTGGCTCAGGTCTCTCGGGTCCGCGCGGCGATTATGTGTCGAACAGATCAGTGCGTTCCACCTCAACGCCACCTCAACCCACGTATGCATTTTTGCCCCGTTCCAATCCGCTGAAATCCTTTGGAATTCGTCCTTAGCGCCCGAATGCCGCCCATTATAGTTTTTGATTTCAAAGGCTTTCTATCTAAGATACTGAATTGAAAGGATAAGTAAAAACCCAAGTGCTTAGGCTCATAACCTGAAGGTCGTAGGTTCAAATCCTACTCCCGCAACCAAATCTCTCAAATATATCAGACGCTTAAAAGCCGAGTGTTTCGCTTGTGTAAGAGCCGCGCATTTCATGTCAACGCCATGTCAACGTTTTGCGAGTCGCCTATCGCGGTGAGTTTTCTCATGCGGCTTCGGCAATTGACAGGTGGCAAAGTCGTGCCTTGATCTTCGCCCGAGCACTGCGCGATTAAGAAACCGACCTCGCGCCGGCGCTACCGTCTTCCATAGCTGCCTTATGATAGCCGAGAAAAGCGTTGTCAGACATCGTTTTCGCACGGCTGGTGGCGAAGGTTATCGTTGCAGTGCAGCAAGTTTCAAAGCCAAAGAGATCAAGACGACTCCGAGGGCGCGATCTAACCATACAGCTATTCCAGGTTTGGTGCGAACAGCGCCGGTAATTCGAGCTCCGAGAAGTATGAGTGGGGGTTCGATTATTGCGGCGACAACAATGATCAGGCCTCCATGTGCTAATAGTTGGAGCCACGCCGGTCCTGCATCCGCCACAACAAATTGAGGCAGAAAGGCTAGGAAAAACACGGCAACCTTGGGATTGAGCAAATCGATCAGCGCACCCTGTCGAAATATAGACCAGAAGGCGCTGCCGCCAGGCGCGCCACCGGACAGGAATGGGTCAGCGTCGGATCGCACCGCCTGTATGCCGATCCACAGCAGGTATCCAACACCCGCCCATTTCAGTAAAAGGAAGGCGGTTTCCGATGTTTCTAGAATTGCAGTTAATCCCAAGGCGGCTAGAATAACGTGACCGAAGGCACCGGTCCAAATTCCCAACATTGCCGCTATGCCGCTGCGAGTGCCACCCTTTGCCGTGTGTCCCAGAATAAAGGTGATGTCAGGGCCCGGCGAAACGTTGAGAAGCACCGCAGCCGTCAAAAACGTTATCCAGTGTTCTGCACTGTAAATCAGCATGCAAACACACCTCTTCGCAGAGTGTCATATCCTAAAGGGTTATTCTCTACCGTTAGCGCCTGGCGTTGAGTCCGATGACTCATCGAGCGCGCCAGACGAAGACAGCCACGACGCGCTTCCTGTGGATCCATGCGAGCAATAGCCGTCGGAGCCGGAGCAACGCGACGGCGACGACAAAGGGCGACACAGAGAGTCATTCGCGGCGTCCTCAGGAGAGGTGACATGCCGACGCTGCCGCCAACCCGCATGCATGGCTTACGGACGTGTTCAGTATTCGATTGCAGTCTCCGTCATGACACGACCATAACCGCCCACCATCAGGCTGGTGATCTGACCGCCCTGCCGGGTCAAACGTACGTCGAGCAGGCTGGGAGATGGCGGTGTCATCAAGGCTCCCTGTTCGACGAGCAACTTGTCTTGAACCACTCCAAGGCGGTCGTGGAGCAGGCAACCGAGAGGGCCGGCGGCCATGCCGGTGGCGGCTTCTTCGTCAATGCCGTAGCGCGGCGCGAACATGCGCGTGGTGGCCGCGACATCCCCATCGAGGGGCACGAATACATAGAAACCGATGAGGTCTAGCCGCTCGCTGATATCGTCGATCGCAGCCATGTCCGGGGCCAGGGCGCGCAGAGCCTCAACCGCCTTAAGCCCGACCAGCATGAAGCGGTTGCCGGTATCAACGACCGTGGGTGCCGTGCCTTCGGTGTGGTCGTCCTCTGCGAGACCGAGCGCTTCGAGCACCTGCGCGCGGGTCACGCCGGTATCCGTCCAGTCCGGTTCGTCGCTGTAGCGCGGCGCCGTCTGTTCCATGAAGGCGGCGCCCTCGGTAATGCGTATCGCGCGCGGACCGTCCACGGTTTCCTTTGAACTCCAGCCCTCCTGCACGCGGCCCTGTGCGGCCAGCACCGAGAAGGTTCCGATCGTCGCATGTCCGCAATGCGCGATACGGCGGTTGGGCGTGAAGAAATCGAGCTTGAATGCCTCGGTTTCCGATTGCGAGACGAAGGCCGTCTCGGACAGACCCGCGTTGGTGGCGATGGCCTGCATCTCCGTCTCGTCGAGGCCGTCGGCATCGAGCACGACCGCTGCCGGGTTGCCGCCCGCGCCGTCCCGGATGAAGCCATTGACGATCTGAACGTTGACGGAGCGTTTCGTGGCGTCTGATTCGGGTTCGTGAGTCATGGTGTCCTCCTTCGTCAATCAGGAATTTGCTTGCAGAGCGTTGGCACGTTGGTGTGTCGGCTCTGTCACCGCACGGCCAAGCGCATCCCAGTCATCCCAGCCGGGAAATTGCAGCGTGGCCTCGTCCATGATGCCGCGCAGGCGCTCGGCCCACTTGTCGAGCAGCCCGTTGAGGTGAGCGGCCACACGTTCTTCGGACTGGTAGGAATAGCCGTGGCCCTGAACGCCCGCCGACAGCATTGGCGCGGCCACGTCGAAGCCCATGTAATGCAGCGAATATTGGATCGGCCACATCAGCGCGTCGATATTGCCGCCGCGCCCTCCAGGGCCAAAGGCCGCCTCGGGCGCGCCGCTGGTCACGGAACAGATCGCGCGCTTGCCGCGGAAATAGCCGGTGTCATAACGCATGCGGCTGGTATAGAGTCCGCCGCTGACGAAAACGCGGTCGAACCATCCCTTCAGCATCGCCGGCTGCGCGTGCCACCAAAGCGGGAACTGCAGGATGACGAGATCGGCCCATTCGAGCCAGTCGATCTCCCGCGTGACATCTGCGGGCAGGGTTTCGGTCTTGTAGGCATGGCGCTGCTCGGCCAGCGGCGCGAAGGCGTCCGGGTCGGCCCGGGTCTTGTAGTGCCGCTCATGCTCGACCGGGTCGAAGCCCTGTGCATAGAGATCGGATACGATGACCTCGCTCCCCATGTCCTGGAGCGTTTCGCTGGCACGACGGGTCAGGGCCGCGTTGAAGCTGGCGGGGTTGGGATGGCAATGGACGATCAGGGTATTCATTCAAGCCTCCTGCCTTGACGCGCAGGCCAGCAGCCTCGTCTCGGTGCGCGACGATCCTGCGCAGTTTTGTGTCCTGTCCGAGCGCCCGTTGGCCTGTTTCCGGGGCAATCCGGCTGCGTTCCGTATGCGTGTGGCCGCCTGCCGGAAGAGAGAACGCCAGAACTCGGCGCGGATCTGCTTCGCGTCGGCGGCGGCCGCTCGCAGGCGGGCATCCGGGTGAGTTGAGAGTCTAATTTCGTCGATATGGTACATGTCGGTTTCCTCATGGGTGTGGCGCGTCGTGCGCTTGGCTCCTGCGCGTCCAGGCTTTAGGGCGGTCGCCCTTACAAGGTGTCGTCAGAGGCCGAGGTCTGACAGGCTTGGGTGCTCGTCGGGCCGCGGACCTTGCGGCCAATGGAACTTCCGCTCCGATTCCGCGATAGGCAGATCATTGATGCTGGCAATGCGACGGCGCATCAGCCCGTCGGCAGCGAACTCCCAGTTTTCGTTACCGTAGGCACGGAACCAGTTGCGAGCATCGTCGCGCCACTCGTAGGCAAAGCGAACTGCGATGCGGGCGTCCGTGAATGCCCAGAGTTCCTTGATCAAGCGGTAGTCCAGCTCGCGTATCCATTTGCGTGTTAGAAAGGCCTCGATCTCGTCGCGACCCTTCAGGAACTCCGCGCGGTTGCGCCATTCGCTGTCGGGTGTGTAGGCGAGCGCGACCTTTGCCGGATCGCGGGTGTTCCAAGCGTCTTCGGCAGCCCGCACTTTGGCACGGGCGGTGTCAAGGGTGAACGGGGGTAGGGGAGGACGGCTCATCGCCAATCTCCTTTGTTTGCTGGTGGGTTACGGTGCCCAAACATCCAGACGGCTCTTCGTTCCGCCAGCCGGTCTGGAGCGGTATTGGGACCACTAAAGGTGCATCTTCAGGAAGCGGTCTCGCGAAGCGCCGTTCCGGGGCGGGAAGGCCTGCTGACGGCACGGACCGTCGGTCGGTGGCGACGCTTGTCCTCTCGGGGCAGTGGGGCAACAGGGGCGTGCGTTCTGATGGGTCGAGGGAAGCCCATACGATGCAAATCTTCCAACGTGATACCGAATCTGGAGCTTGGGTCTGCAGCCAACTTGCTGACGTCGCCAATGTCGGCGCGATCAATCCCGATATCGTGGAGCTGGCGGTCGCTGAGCGTGGACAGCGCGCGGGAGGTCCTGCTCGCGCGGCGCCAATGTCCGATGGACTCTGCGAGTACGGATGCACCGGCGGCTGCGGTGCGTTTGATCACCTTGAAGGTGGCGTAGACGAAAGCAGCCCGCTCGATATGTGCCTTGCGAAGGTGCGCGTCGAGCTCGGGCGAATTGCCGTGCAGGGTGAAGTAACTGAATCCCATGTCTGGCCTCCTTTCGCGTCGGCGGGGTTCAAGGTCCGGATGCTGACGTGGTGTCGGGTTTGCGCCGTGCATCCTGCCTCTAAAGTGTACAGATCAGTACTCTTTGTCAACGTCAGTATCGGTGAGGCCTTTGCCAATGTGACTGCGATGTAGACTAATTATCTGTATATAAACGATAACAATTACTAACCTTGAAGGTATCGGCGAATTTTAATATGTACAAATCGGTAGCTTATGGAGGCGAATCATGCGTCCGACGAAGCGTGACGAGCTGGTGCAGAAGGCGCTCAGCGTTTTCTATAGCCACGGATTCCATGCAACTGGCATGGACCGCCTTGTGGCCGAGACCGGCATCTCAAAAACCTCGATGTACAAGCACTTCAGGACCAAGGAGGACCTGATCCTCGCCGCTCTGCGCCTGCGCGATGAGCAATTCCGCAACTGGCTCTACAGGAGAATGGAGGAGGAGGCATCGACATCGGGCGGGCAACTCCTTGCCATGTTCGAGGTGCTTCGAGAGTGGTTCACCCACAAAGATTTCGCGGGCTGCATGTTCATCAAGGCCTCCGCCGAGTTCGCGAAGGCGGACCACCCCATCCACGTCCAGTCTGCCGAGCACAAGCGGATGATCTGCACCCATCTTTGCGCCCTCGCAAAGGAGGCTGGGGCACGCGATCCTGACGCCCTGGCCCGCCAACTACTCCTCCTGAAGGAAGGTGCCACCGTGGCCGCGCACCTTCGCTACACAGAAGATCCGGCCGGCGATGCCGTGCGCGCAGCGCAGGTCTTGCTTGACGCGGAACTTGGCAACGGGTTTGTCGATGCAGTGAAGACCGGGTGAAAATCACGTCACCGGTCAGTTTTGGGGCGTTCGGCCTATACCTGCCGGCTCCCTGAATACCCGGTGGCTGTTCTAGATGCGCAAGCGGACGGACCGGGATATATGCGCGGTCACCAACCCGGCTCGGGAAACGCACTAGGAACGGTGTCGGAGGTCGGTTGTCCGGAACCGTTCGGTCTCATGTCTGCTCGCTCGACATGCCGAGCAGCCAGCCCCGCACATGCAATGATGCATCCGTCGCTCCCTGTCGCGGCGTGAGAAGGTAGAAGTCGAGCCCACCTTCGAAAGCGCTGTCAATCGGCTGCACAAGGCGACCCGAATCGAGGTCGCGCTGAACGAGAAAGCGACTGGCCAGGGCAATCCCCTGCCCCGCCAGCGCCGCATCGAGGCTGAGCGTGGTCTGGTTGAACCGGAGCCCACGCGGCTGCTCGACCTCGCGCCCGAAGGACGCGTCGATGAACTTGGGCCAGAGGGCGTGGGTGTCGTGCAGCAGCGTCATGTGCGACAGGGCCGCCGCGTCGAGTGGGAGCGTCTGACCGGCGATCAGGTTTGGTGAGCAGACTGCGATAACCTTCTGCGGAAACAGCAGGTCGGCGCGCAGGCTTGCCCCGAACGGTGGCTGCCCCTGCCGCACCGCGAGATCAATCCCGTCGGCACGAAAACTCAAGACGCGTTCCGTCGCGGTGATGCGCAGGTCAATGTCCGGATGGGCGGCGGTGAACTCCGCAAGCCGCGGGATGAGCCATTTCGACGCGAAGGTCGGCGTCACGCTGATCGTAACGCGCGAAGGCGACGACCGAAGCGCCGTTGTCGCGTCCGCGAGTTGGGAAAAGGCGTGAGAGATCGCTGTGTGATAGGCGCGTCCCTCTTCGGTAAACGCCAGTCCACGCGGTTCTCTCAGGAACAGGCGGAGACCAAGATGGTCTTCGAGGCCGCGCACCTGCTGCGCCACCGCGCCCTGCGTCACACCCAACTCATCGGCTGCCGCGCGGAAGGTCAGATGCCTGCCTGCCGCAGCGAAAGCCCGAAGGCCGTTTAAGGGGGGTAGGTCGAGCTCAGTAGACACAATAGATTTCCTACACTCAAGCAGCAGCGGATCTGGCTGGTCCGACGACCTTAAACCTCTTACTTGTGTTAGGACAGAGGCAGCCGACGCGCTGCGAGAAAGAGGAGGATAGTACCATGACGACAGAAAAAGTGGCTCTGATCACGGCAGGAGGCAGCGGCATGGGGGCCGGTGCTGCCAAGCGTCTGGCGGTCGACGGCTTCAAGGTCGGTGTCCTGTCATCATCCGGAAAAGGAGAAGCGCTCGCGCAGGAGCTAGGCGGTCTCGGGGTCACTGGATCGAACCAGTCGGTCGAGGACCTGACGCGCCTCGTCGATATTGCGATGGAGCGTTGGGGCCGCGTCGACGTTCTGGTGAACTCCGCAGGGCATGGCCCCAAGGGTAACATCCTGGAGATCCCCGACGAGGAGTGGCACGCGGGGCTCGATATCTACCTTCTGAACGTGATCCGTCCCACACGGCTCGTGACGCCTGTCATGGCGGCTCAGGGCGGCGGCGCGATCATCAACATCTCCACGTTCGCGGCCTTCGAGCCCGACCCGCTCTTTCCGACCTCAGGAATCTTTCGGGCCGGTCTCGCCGGCTTCGCCAAGCTCTACGCGGACAAGTATGCCGCGCAGAACATTCGAATGAACAACGTTCTTCCGGGCTTCATCGACAGCCTGCCAGAAACGGAGGATCGCCGCTCACGCATTCCTATGGGCCGCTACGGCAAGGAAGAGGAGGTTTCCTCGCTCATCAGTTGGCTCGCCTCTGAGTATGGCGGTTATGTGACCGGCCAGAATTGGCGGATCGACGGAGGGCTCACACGTGGCGTCTGAGGTGACCAACAACATGATGGGGCGAGGCCAGACCGCGTTCATCGTGAAATGGGTGGCCTCGATTATTCAGATTCTCGGCTACGCCGGGACTGGCTTCGGGTTGGCACACTGGAACCTATATCTGTTCCTCGTCGGGGTTCTTGGCTGGCTGCTCGTTGGCGTACTCTGGAACGATAGGGCGATTATGCTCATACACCTTGTCGCCCTCGGCTCCATGCTCGTGGGGATGGCCAGCCAATGAGGTATCAGCCAAGAATAGACCTTGCGCCATCGTGACAGTGCTGCGGCCAGCGAAAACCTCAGGCTGATCTGAGGCGCGTTTGGCGACCCTTGGCAGCGTAAGCCATTCTTGGTATCCGAACCTTCACCGGTTTCGAACATTTTGCGTTGGGTCCTGGCTGGATTCGGGCCAGCTGGAGACATCCGTACCCGCCCCTATGTGTCGGGAACATTTTGGTTCCATAGCCAGTTTATTTCTGGCGGATTTCGCTGAAGGTGCCTCCGATCAAGTGATGCGCGGGTTCAACTACCTCCGAACTCGTTGGAAAGATGGTCGATAAGGGCGCGGATACGCGCCGTCAGGTGCCTATTGGGCGGATAGACCGCATAAAGTGGCATATGCGTCGGCTTCTGATCTTTGAACAGCACGCTGAGCTCTCCGCTCTCCAAGAAGGGGCGCGCGGCGTAATGGGGGCACCGGGCGATGCCGAGCCCGCATGTGGCCATATGAACGACGGCGCGGGGGGAGTTTGCCCGGAAATCACCATTGACGGTAACGGCAACTTGCTTGCCGGCCTGTGAGAATGTCCAGAGGTCTGGTTGTGGCGATGTCGTTAGCAAAAGGCAGTTATGCGTAGAAAGTGCATTAGGTTCCGTTGGCTCACCATGCACCGCGAGGTATTCGGGGGCCGCAATGACGACCACCGGCATATCAATCAGCTTGCGCGCGACCAATGACGAATCCTTGAGCTCGCCGAAGCGGATAGCAAGATCGACGCCCTCTTCGAGGATCGAGACATGTTGGTCAGAGAGCGCAAGATCGATCCGCACGTCGGGATGTGCGGTCTGGAACGAATGTAGTGCCTCAACCAGTTCCCTGCTGCCAAACCCCGTCGGTGCCGTGACACGAATGGGTCCGGCAAGTGTCTTCTGGCGCTGCTGTACAACGTCCTCAAGCTCTTCGAGCTGGTCGAGAAGCGCCCTGCAACGCGTCAGATAGGCGTGACCGGTATCAGTAAGGGTCACGTTGCGCGTCGTGCGGTTCAGCAGCTGCGCGCCGAGGTTCCCCTCCAGTCGGGCGACATATTTGCTGGCAAGCTTGGTGCTGATGCCAATCTGTTTTGCTCCTTCTGTGAACGAGCGTTGCATCGCAACGGCGACAAAGGTGCGCATACAGTCAAGTCTGTCCATGTCAGCATCCTGCGCAGAATGATTGTCCACACACCATACATTATATATCTATATTTTTTGCAATTATCTTTTTTAGAGGGGCTGTCTAAGTTCCTGAATGTCCTGACCCCACAACGGCATTTGCGACAAACAAGGAGAACGACCATGGCCAATCCGATCCGCATTCACATCTTTCCCCTCTCCGGCCATTCCCACCGGGTGGAGCTCTTCGCAAACCTCGCGGGGATCGCGCATGAAATCGTCACTGTTGACCTTCCCAACGGTGCCCACAAGGCGCCGTCCTTCCTTGCTCTCAATCCCGCCGGGCAGGTACCGGTGATCGAGGATGGTACGACCGTAGTCACCGATTCAAACGCCATTCTCGTCTATCTTGCGCGGAAATATGCGCCTTCGTTCCTTCCTTCCGATCCGGTGCTCGAGGCCGAGGTGCAGAAATTCCTGACTCTTGCCGCTGGCGAACTCGCCTTTGGTCCAGCGGCAGCCCGGTTGATAAACGTGTTCAACGCGCCACTCGATCGCGACTTCTGTACTGCGACGGCCGCGAAGGTGCTTGGCAAGGTTGAGGTACATATGGAGGACCGTGACTATTTGGTCGGTAGTGCTCCGACCATCGCGGATGTGGCGATGTATTCATACACCGCGCATGCGCCCGAAGGCGGCATCTCACTCGATCCCTATCCTAATATCCGCCGTCTCCTTCGTAATATCGAGGCGCTGAAAGGCTTCAAGCCGATGGCTGTGACCAAAGTAGGCCTCGTAGCGTGATCCGTTCCGCCTTGGGGCCGCGCCCAATGCAGCGCTGCCTTGTTTTGTCTGTTCCGTTCGGTTGAGGAGCATGCCAATGCTGACAAGAGATCCTGACCCCGACTCTCCGTTTCATGCAGGCGAGCAGGAATTGCAACGCCGCAATGGCAAGCGCGATTCGATGGAGGCCGTTGGTAGCCGCGTGATCCGACCCTTCATGCTGGAACAGCATCGCGAGTTCTTTGAGCAATTGCCTTTTGTCGTTGTGGGCGCTGTGGACCGGGACGGCTGGCCTTGGGCCAGTCTGTTGACGGGCGAGGCCGGCTTTGTCCGGTCGCCGGATCCGGGCCGCCTACGCATTGGCAGGCCTCCCACCGGAGATGACCCGATTGGCGGTGCCATCCGCGATGGCGCTTCGCTCGGTGTGCTTGGCATCCAGTTGGAAACGCGCCGCCGCAACCGGGTCAACGGTCGCGTCTCGGGCTTGAGCGAGACGGAATTCATGCTTGAGGTCGATCAGTCCTTCGGGAACTGCCCCAAATATATTCAGACACGTGACCTGATCTATCCCGAGACCGAGCCAATGACAGCACGGGCGCAGATGCTGGGATCGTTGCATGACCTCAACGGCAAGCCGGCAGATTTAATCACAGAGGCCGACACGTTCTTTGTGTCGAGCTATGTGCCCGCGGGTCAAAATCCTGCGAAAGAGGGCGTAGATGTTTCGCACCGGGGCGGACGGCCTGGCTTCGTTCGGCTGCGCGAAGAATCCCTGACGATCCCGGATTTCCGCGGCAACAACTATTTCAACACGCTTGGGAACTTTCTGCTCAACCCACGCGCCGGGTTGGTATTTGCAGATTTAACCTGCGGCAACCTTCTTCTCATAACTTGGGTATTCCACGGTTTGGCGTTCTTGCGGGGAGGGTTGATGGCGTGCGCCCCGGTCGGCGACCGCGTCATGGCACTTGCGCGTGTCGTAGGCGCCATCTGCTGTGACATATCCGATCTCCACGCCGGCGGGATCTGGCTGAGCAACACCGGCAGCATGGGCGCATCGCCGCCATCGACCGGCTCGTCCATCACGCCACGATCTTCGAGATGAACGTCGAAAGCGACCGGCGGCGCACCGCGCTCGCTTCGGCGATATCGCTCCACGATACCGGCGATGTCGCCGACGACACCGATCCACAAAACAAGGAGCCAGCAATACCGTCCAGCGACACCGATACTTGATCAAGCCGCAGCAATGCGGCACTCTCAAAATACGTCATCGCCACCCACCAGCGATGTCGCGCGATCCCACCGACGATGTCGCGCTACACCGGCCAGTTCTTGGTTCTGTAGATCGGGGGGATGGGTCTGCTCATGCGGTCGAGCGACCCGCCAAGATTAACAAGATGAATCCCTCTTCGACCTTTGCGCAACAAAGCCCCTTGAAGTTATCCACAAAAATGCCGTCCGGAACGTTTTCCCGGACAAGATAACGGGTGATCCTTTCTCGCTGTCACCTTATTTTGTGTGAAGCGCGGGGCATTCGGCTCCACCAGAATTACAAGATGGAGGTACGACAAATGGCGGCAGACCGGACACTCGAGAGATTTGATCATCGAATGCGAAAGGACCTGCGCTGATGCCGGGCATGAAGGCCGTTGCCCTTGATGCCCCGGTGTCGCTCAACCGTCCGCCGCGCGGTTTCAGGATCTTCTCTGACGGGCTCTACGATGAATGGGTAAACTCCGATGGTGAAATATGCCACGAACGACTGTGCGGCTGGATCGATGTCATCGGCGTCACACACGACGTACACGGGCGGGAATATGGTCGCGTCATCGAGTTCATCACGATCGACGGGAACCGTCGGCGGCGTGTCGTGCCTGCCCGCGATATTGTTGGCGCTCGGGGCCGCGTCATAGGGGATCTGATCGACGAAGGCTTCGACGTCGAGCTTACCGGGCAACGTGGTGTCACGCGATGTCTTTACCAATGGCGTCCCGCGCGGCGCTTCACGATCACGCATCGGCGCGGTTGGCTCGCGAGCAATGAAGCGTTCGTGTTGCCGGACGGCACTACAAACGGATCGGAGAACGTCATTTATACCGGACCCGATGATCTTCGCGCCGCGGCAGCGGGGGGCAAGCTCGAAAGCTGGCGCGATGAAATCGCGGCGCGGGCGCGCGGGAACCCGCTTCTCACGGTCGCGATCTCGACGTCGTTCGCCGGGCCACTTGTTGAAATGCTGAGTCTTGAAAACGGCATGCTCCATTTCCGCGGCGGCTCGTCTTCTGGCAAGTCCACGCTCCTGAGTGTCGCCGCGTCAGTGTGGTGGGGACCGGAAGGTGTCCGGCGCTGGCGTTCGACCGATAATGGCCTTGAAGGTACTGCGGAGCGCGCGAACGGCATGCTGCTATGCCTCGACGAACTTGCCGAGATCGACGGGAGAGCCGCAGACGCGGCGGTCTACATGCTCGGAAATGGGGAGGGAAAAGCGCGCGCGAAGTCGAACGGGAACATCAGCCGGACCGCATATTGGCGTTTGATGATGCTGTCGAGCGGTGAGATCAGCTTGCGTCAGAAGTTGTCAGAAGCCGGGCGGACCGTGCAAGCGGGCCAAGCCGTGAGGGTGCTCGATATTGCCGCGGATCAACAGACCTTCGGCGCGTTCGACGATCTTCATGACTGCGAAGACGGGCGGGTCTTCAGCGACGCGTTGCGTGACGCGGCGGCAACGAATTACGGCATCGCCGGTCCAGCTTTTGTCTCCGCGCTCCTCGACGATCCTAAGCGCGCAAGACAAAGGGCGCGACGGCTGATGGATCGCTTCATTCAAAAGGCTGAAGAGCGCCATCCCCGCACGGGGGCAGGCGTGGCGGGCCGGGCCCGCAAGCGGTTTGCGCTGATCGCGGCAGCAGCTGAGTTGGCAACACAGCATGATATCACGGACTGGAATGCGGGTGATGCGATGGATGCCGCCCTCGAGATCTTCGGGCTCTGGCTTGCAGGTCGAGGCCCCCAGCAGGACCCTTCCGAAGAGGAGGCCCTATTGCGGGTTCAGATTTTCCTGACCGAGAACCGTGATCGGATCCTCGAGCTAGATACACAACAGACAATTCCCGAGCCACGAGCTTTCGCGAAGGGCAACTATATCTTTCTGTCCACGAAGGTCTGGGAGCACATCCACGATGGCGAAAGCCCGAAGCGTGCAGCGCAAGCCTTGCAGCGCCGCGGGCTTCTGGAGTTTGGCGACGGGCGGAACATCAAGTCGCGTATACCGGCCGGAGTGACGGGTGAGAGCCGGGGCTACAAGCTGCGCAGGGCCATTCTTGAAGATGTCGTGTCGGAAAGGTCGGACATTTCGGAAGATTCTGAAACTACTGCATAATATCGCTCCGACATCCTGAAATCGTGTCGGATGGGGTCGGTCAGATCAGACTCCCGACCCGGGTGGATTGTTGTCGAGCCATTCCGCGAGGATGCGCCGGATCATCTCCGGCCGTGTCGGTATGTCGTCCTCGTCGCGACGGACAAGGTCAAGCTCTTGGATCATTTCATCCGGTAGCCTTAGCGTTATCGCGGAGGTCTCAGATTTGGGGCGTCCGATTTTTTTCATGATAACCTGTTGACTTTTTGATGGTGAAAAGTCATTTATTAGATACTGCGAGCCGGAGCAAGGGCGGCCACCCTCACTCCAGCTCTGACCACAAAGATCTGCAAAGGAGATCCTCATGGGTACCACACCCGATACCACCGCTCTCGATCCGGCGAAAGGCTGCGCGGCGGCGCACACGCCTGTTTCGAAGTCTTTCAACCGCCTTGTCGTCCGCCTCGACGCCTTCGTCGAGCATGAACAGCGTCTGGAAGCTCCGGACCTCGACGTGCTGTCCCACGCTTTCAAGACAGCCTTGGCAGATGCCGAAGCGGCGCGCGAGGCGCTTTGCGAAGAGGTCGGCGAGACCCTGACAGCGCCGGATTATCGACCGGAAGATCGGTCACTCCGGCGGCTGGCGCATGTCCTTTATGTGATGATCACCATGGAAGATGACGGGGACCGGCAGCATTTCCATCAGTCGACGGTCCGGCACCGCGACATCTTCGAGATTGACGGCCAGTCGTCTGCCGCGCGGCTGACCCGGCGGTTGTCGCAGAGCTTTTTCAGTCACTTCGATGATCTCGCGAACCTGCCGGAGTTCGGCGGGGATGGGCCTGTCGCCTGTCCGGAAACGGATCTCGCGCCGGTCCCGGCCTGAGCGCGTTTTCCGTGTTCTCCCGCGGGGCGGCAGGTCCGGTCCGCGCAACTTTCCCAGACCATGGAGGCGTGCCATGCCCCAACAACTGCCCTTGCCCGGCTTCCAACTGCCGGAACGCCCATCCGAAGCCCGAAATGCACGCGCCGCACTTGCGCGGTATCCCGACCTCGAAGGTCCGACGCTCTGTCGCTATGCCAAGCTGTTGGGCAAGTCCGGCGAGCTTCTTTTCGACAGTCTCATGATGCGGCTGGGCGAGCGCGTCGTGCCGGCCGACGAGCACGAGCATTTCGATCGCGTTCTCTGGCTTCAGGACATTTTCCTGCGTGTTCAGATCAAGACCCGGAACGTGCCCTCGGGGGCCGGCTTCCATTTCGAGATCCGGAAAGGGTACCAGCGCGGCCCGGCGGGCACCAAGCCATATGCACGGACGGATTTCGACCTTCTGGCCCTCGTCGTGTTGCCTGAAAGCGTGATCAAGTTCACGGCAGAATGGCGCGCGTCCCACGTTGTCGCAGCCTCAGAGATACCCGGCCTGCGACAAAGACCGCGGCAAAGTTTCGATACCGCACTGGGAGACCTCGGGCTTTCGGAGGCCATCCCGGACCCGGTTCCGGACACGACACCTGGCACCGCTGCCGCCTGAGCTTCCCACACCCTCCGTCCACCCAACCTGGCGCGCGACGGCGCGACCGGGCCGGGCTTGCCATGCCCGACCTTGAGAGGATTTCCCATGCCCGAGACACGATACCCTGAACACGAGACCCTTCCCGGCCTGGAAGACGCCATCGCCCTGCTGCGCCGGGAGGCTCCCGCGCGCCGGGACGCCGACGATCACTACGCCGATTGCGTCCTCGACGACTCGCTGCCCGAGATCCCGGACACCGGCCCGGTGCGGGTCGACAGCGCGCTGAGCGCCCTGACCACCCTGCAAATCGGTGCGGCTCACGCCGCCGCCGGGAGCCCGGGAATGATCCCGCCTCCCGGCACTCTGCACGTCATCGAGGTGCCGGATGCCGCGGCGCGGGAGCGGGTTGCCAGGATCGTCGAGGCGATGGTCGATGCCGGGGCCGGCTCCGGGGTGCAAAAGCCCAAGGTAATCGAACAGGCGGGGTCCGGGCAAAGCGTCGATGCCGAGATGTTTCAACGAAAGATCGAGAAAACCCTACTCAAAGGGCTCGGCGTGATCGCGATTTCGGAGGTCGGAACACCGCTTCCGGACAAGCTGCGACGCCGCGCCGCCCTGACGCTCCCGCTCGCGCAGGTCAGCGCGGCGATGCTGTCGGCGTTGCTGTCCGAGATCCATGACGTCGCAGAGCTCGCGCTGGACCTGTCCGACGCGAACGCCGCGGCGCTCGCAGACCTCGACATCGCTGCAATTTTCGCCGCGCCCAGCATCGAAGAGGCACGAGCGCAGCTTGCCCGCCTGACCACGCCGGACATGCTGTCCGGACAGGTCACGCTCGAAGATGTCCACGGGCAACCCGCCGCCACGGACGCCTTCCGACAGGTGCTCGAAGACCTCGCAGACTGGCGCGCAGGTGCCCTGGACTGGTCCGAGGTCACCCGGTCCTTTCTTCTCCATGGGCCACCCGGCAACGGCAAGACGATGCTCGCCGCGGCGCTGGCCGGCTCGGCCGGGGTGCCCTTGATCGCCACGAGCTACGCGGACAACCAGAGGCTGGGCCACCAGGGCGACATGCTGCGCGGCCTCTCGGATGCCGTCACCCGCGCCTGCGCCAGCGCGCCGAGCATCTTCTTCATCGACGAGATCGACGCCTTTTACACGCGGGGCCGCAGCCACAACGGGTACATGATCGGCGTGGTGACCGGCCTGCTGACCCAGCTCGACCGGTTGATGAACACGGACGGCGTGATCCTGCTCGCCGCTACCAACCATCCGGACACCGTCGACCCCGCGATCCGGCGGGCGGGCCGATTCGACCGGCATGTCCCGGTCACGGCCCCCGACCGCGCCGGGGTGCGGGCGATCCTGGCGGCGGGCGTTCGGAACATCCCCGCACCGGATCTCGACAGGCTGACAGACCGAATGCTCGGCCAGAGCGGCGCCGAAATCACCGCGCTCGTCCGGTCCGCCCGGACCCATGCCCGTCGCCGGGGCGGGACCCTTGCCGTCCGGGATCTGGATACGGCGGCGGCCGATCTCGGTCCCGCGCCGGACCCGGACACGCTCTACAGGGTCGCGGTCCATGAGGCCGGCCACCTGCTCGCCGGACACCTGTTCGGCGCGCCGACCCCGAAAAGCGCCACGCTCCGGATGGGCGGCGGCGTGGTCGAGCGCCCCATGCCGGATTTCCTGACCCGCCCCCGGGTCACCGCGCTTGTCCGGATGATGATGGGCGGCCGCGCCGCCGAGGCGCTGATCTTCAACGAGGTCTCCAGCGGCGCCGGCGGCGGCGAGCAGAGCGATCTCGCAATGGCCACCCAGCTTTTGATCGACGCCGAAACGCGCCTCGGCCTCGGCGACAGCCTTGTCTGGCAACCCCCGGACATCACCGCGCGTCTGCTCGCCCAGGGGTCCCGGGCACGGATCGAGCACGCCCTCCGGACCGCCGAAAGCGAGGCGCGGGAGGCCCTGACCCATCATCGCGCCGATCTCGACCGGATCGCCAGGGACCTCCTCAACAAGCGCGAGTTGACCGCAAAAGACCTGACCGGCCTGCTGGATCCCGTTGATCCGGACACGGCACGGGACACTCCCGATTCTGTCATCACGCCGACCAGCTGACCACACGCGCACCCTCTCCGGAACGTGAGGCAACATGCCCAAACATTCATCCCACCAAACCCACCAACTCAAAGGGCTCCGGACCCCGGTCCGGAGCCCCCGAGGCCCGCGCCCGGCACAGCCGCGGCGCCGCCCTCCATCCTGCGCGGACCGCAGGCCCCGCGCAGCACGTCATGTTCACACCACGACCCCAAGATACCAAACCACCAACCCCCGCCGCACCCAACGGCGGCGGGAAAAGGAAGATCATCAAGAAAGAATGGCGGCCTCAGGAATACAGTTCCAACGGATGCACTGACTCGATACCCGCGATACGCTATACTCACGACACGCGGTGCGGCGTACGCGCCAAATTGTACCGCATATCGTACCTTACCACCCAAACGGAAGAGAAAGTCGAAAGATATGAAGTGCTTGCATAAAACTTGTGGCGGACCGAGGAGGATTCGAACCCCCGACCCCCTGATTCGTAGTCAGGTACTCTATCCAGCTGAGCTATCGGTCCGCTACGCATGCGGATAAACTTTGTGGCGCGGCGATGCAAGGGCGCGCAAGCAGGTTTATTGCATGTCGCCGATGTTTCCTTTCGGCAGCGTGATGCGGAAGGTGGTGCCTTGCGCGTTGCTGCATTCGAGCGTCAGGGTCCCGCCATGTCCGCGTATCAGTTCGGCGGCGATTGTCAGGCCAAGCCCGGTGCCGCCTTTGGTAGCGCCGCCCTGAAACGGTTTGAACAGATGTTCGCGCGCCTTGGGAGGCAGGCCGGGGCCGGTATCGCACACGCGGATGATCCAGCCGCGCGCGTCCTCGTCGGCGGTGACGGTTATCTCGCCGGGGACCCCGGTGTTGACGATGGCCTGCCGTGCGTTGCGCACGAGGTTGGCGATCACGCGGTACAGTTGCTCGGCATCCGCGCGCAGCATCATGTCCGCCGGAACGTTCTGTGTCAGACGCACCTCTGCCAAGCCCACGGACAACCGTTCGCTGTCGATCACGTCGGCCACGATATCGGCGAGCCGCACGCGGGACAGCGTCGGCCCCGGTTCCTCGGCCTTGCCGTAGGCCAGCGTCGCCTCGCACAGATGCACGGCGCGGGTCAGCGAGTTGACCAGCTTGGGGGCCAGGCGTTTCACGCGTGGGTCCTCGCTCGTCTCGATGCGGTCCGTGAAAAGCTGCGCCGAGGTCAGGATGTTGCGCAGGTCGTGGCTGACCTTGGCCACGGCCCCGCCAAGCTGGGCGAGATGCTCTTTCTGCCGCAGCGCGCCGGTCAGTTGCGTTTGCAGCGATTGCAGCGTCTCTTCGGCCTCGCGCAATTCGCGGATCGCGGAGGAGGGTTCGATCACGTGGCGCACGTCCTCGGGGGCGGCGGCATAGGCCTGCATGTTGCCGACGACGCGCTTGATCGGGCGGACGAGGAAACACTGCACAGCCCAGAACAGCAGCACCGCTGTGATGACCGAAATGACCAGCGACAGCCACAGGATGCGCAACCCGTAATCTATCATCGCGGCACGCAAATCGCCGGTGTCGAGCGTGATCTCGATCAGCAGCCCGCCCATGCGCACAGGTCGCCCGATCACGCGGATCACCTCGGCCTCGGGCGTGGCCAGGCGCGACAATGCGTCACGGATCAGCGTAAGTGCGGGGGCGTCGCGCAGATCGAACGTGGCCGACACGGCGTTGGGCACCGGCGAGGACAGCACGAGCTGGCGCGCCTCGTCGCGGCGCAGGACGACGTTGAACACGCCCGCATTGCGCAGAAGTTCCTCCTGCAGGCCGGGGTTCACCTCGTCATCGGCCAGAAGCACCAGCGAGGCGATCTGCGCCCGCTCCAGACGGTTTGTCAGGAACGCCTCGCGGAAGCGGGCGATCGAGGGCACGAAGATCAGAACCTCGGCCAGCATCACGAAGATGACCGTCAGGATCAGAAACCTGCCCGATAACGACTTGATCAAACGGTGCCTCCCGTGGTCCGCCGGCGGATGTCGCGGTCAATCCGGGCCATGCAAGGCCCTGTCCCCTTTTTCATGTCGCATGCCGCGGGGGGGCAAGACCAGCGCGCCATATCGTGTCATGCGGCGCAGGCGCCGCTTCAGGGCAACCAGCGCTGCACGAACCTGACGACGCGTTTCACCGCCGGGCTGTCAAACAGCCGGGGCGAGAAATAGGCGCCCGCGACCCGTTTGTTGATCTCGCCAAGCGTGGGGTAGGGGGCGACCATCCCCGCCACGTGTTTCATCTTGAGCCGGTTGGCGAGCACGAACGCCCAGAACCCGATCAGTTCTCCGGCCTGTTCGCCCGCGATCGAGGCCCCAACGGGCCGTCCGCGCACCACCATGACCTTTATGAGACCGTCTGTCTTGCGCTCCGCGATGGCGCGGTCGTTCTCGGCATATGCGAATCGCACCACGTCGAGATTGCCCCCATGCTCGGTGCGCGCGGCCGCTTCGGTCAGGCCGACCTGCGCGATCTCGGGCTGGGTATAGGTGCACCACGGTATGTGGTCGGTGCGCTGCTTCGCGGGTAGGCCAAGCAGCGCCTGGCGGATGATCAGGCCGGCGTGATAGCTGGCCACATGGGTGAACTGCATGCCCCCCGCCACGTCGCCGATGGCGTAGACGCGGCGATTGGTGGTGCGCATCGCGGCATCGACCCTGACGCCGCGCTTTGTGGTCTCGATCCCGGCGGCGTCGAGGTTCAGGCGGTCGATATTGGCGCGGCGTCCGACGGCGATCAGCAGATGCGTGCCGGTGAAGACGCGACCGTCCCCGGCCTCGACCTCGATCGCGCCGGCCGTGCCCCGAATCGCGGCCGCGGTCGTGCCTTCTTCAAGCGCGATCCCCTCGGACAGGAGTTGATCCTTGACGATCTGCACCATCTCCGGGTCGTCCTGTCCCAGCACCGAGGCCCCCTCGATCACCGTCACCTCGGACCCGAGGCGGCGATGCGCCTGCGCCATTTCCATGCCGATCGGACCGCCGCCGATCACCAGCAGATGCCCCGGTTTCTCGCGCAGATCAAAGATCGTCTCATTGGTCTCGTACGGCACCTGGTCCAGCCCCGGAATGGGCGGGACCAACGGCGACGAGCCCGTGGCGAGGATCACCCGCCGCGCGGTGATGACATGATCGCCCGCCTGCACCTTGCGCGGCGAGAGGAACGTGCCGACCTCGCGAATCACGCGGACGCCCAGACCCTCGAACCGCGACTGGCTGTCATTGGGTTCGATCTGGCCGATCACGCCCGCCACGTGATCCTTGGCCGCGGCGTAATCCACCTGCGGCGTGACATCGGCCACGCCATAGTGCGCGGCATGCGATTGCGCGTAGGCGACCTTGCCGCTGGCAATCAGCGCTTTTGACGGGACGCAGCCGTAATTCAGGCAATCGCCCCCCATCCTGTGCCCTTCCAGAAGGATGACTCTGGCGCCCATCTGCACCGCGCCCGCCGCGACCGACAAGCCGGCAGAGCCGGCCCCGATGACCAGCAGATCGGTTTCAATCTCTTGCATGTTCAGATGTCCTTCTTGCCGCGAATGGCCTTTACGAGAATGGGCAGCGCCGCGAGTGCGGCCAGCCCGAGGATGGGTCCGATGATCTGCGGCTCCCACAAGAGCGACAGATCGGGGGTGTCGCCGCGGTCGAACACCTCGCCAAGGCCCACGCCGATCCAGGTGAAGACCAGCGCGCCGGGGATGATGCCCAGCACGGTGGTCAGCGCAAAGTTGAAGAACCGCACCCCGACCAGCGCCGGCAGCAGGTTGGCCACGAAGAACGGCACCGCCGGCACCAGCCGGATCAGGAAAAGCACGCTGATCTCGTTTTCGTGCAGCCCGGCCTTCAGCCGCTTGAGCCTGCCTTCTGAGGTCTCGATCTTCGCCGCCAGCATCTCGCCCAGGCCCCAGCGGGCGGCAAGGAATATGGCAAAAGCCCCCAGCGAGGCGGCGATCACGTTGGCCGCCGTGCCCGCGACCAGCCCGAACAGGAACCCGCCGGTGACAGAGGACACAGCGGCGCCGGGCAGCGAAAAGGCGACGATCACGAAATAAACGGCGATGAAGGCAAGGATCATCGCGGCGTAATTGGTGTCGCGAAAGGCCAGAAGCGCCTCGCGGTTGTCGCGCAGCGTGTCGAAGGTGATGTGGTCGCGCAGGGTGAAATAGCCGATCACGGCCACGATCAGGATCACGGCGAGCGGCACGTGCCGCGTCCAGCCCCGGCGTTTCGGATCGCTTGGTCGCTGCATGCTGTTGTCCATTCCTGCCGGCCTGTCTGGTTGATCCTGACCCGTAGTGGCACGGTCGTGGGCGGGCGCGCCAGTGGTCTCACGCGAGGGTGACCGCGGGTGAGGGGCGCCGTCCCCGGTCAGGGGGTATCACACCCGACGGCGCGTCGCGCGATTTTGTTGCAGCGTTTGGATCGGGGGTTTGACTTGCGGGCGCACTGGGGCTAATGGTCACGTCCTAACATGCAATGGTGCAGACGCGATCCTTCACGGCGCGCTGCCAGACAACGTCGGAGACGGAGCGATGAAACGCACCTTTCAACCCTCGAACCTCGTCCGCAAGCACCGCCACGGGTTTCGCGCACGCATGGCCACCAAGGCCGGGCGCAAGATCCTGAACGCGCGTCGGGCCCGCGGCCGCAAGTCGCTGAGCGCATAAGCGCCAGGGGTCTGCTGCGGCCATGACACGGTCGACGCGCCCTGACGGGCAGACAGGAACAGCGCCCTCGGGCGCCTCTTGTCGTTTCAGGGGGCGACTATGCGTCCTGCGCAAGCGCGTGGATTTTCTCGCGGCCGCGCGGGCACGGCGGCAGGGCATGCCGGGCATCATGCTGCAAGGGCGCGACCGGCGTGACGACGATCCGACCGTGCGCGTCGGTTTTACCTGTTCCAAGAAGGTCGGCAACGCCGTGGCGCGCAACCGCGCCAAGCGTCGCCTGCGCGCGGTCGCGCGCGAGGTGCTGCCGGAGTGTGGCCGACCAGGCTGGGACTATGTTCTGATCGGGCGCGCGGGCCAGACCGGGACACGGCCCTACGAGGCGTTGCGCGACGATCTCGTCGAGGCGCTGCGCCGGGTGTCGGGGCCCCGATGACCCCGCTTGCCCGTATCCTCGCCCTTCCGGTCAAGGCGTACCGCGTGATCCTGTCGCCTTGGGTCGGGTGGCATTGCCGTTACCAGCCGACCTGCAGTCAATACGCGCTCGACGCGCTCGAGGCGCATGGGGCCCTGCGCGGCGGGTGGATGGCCTTGGCACGAATCGCGCGGTGCAACCCTTGGGGGCGCTGCGGCTATGATCCGGTCCCGGACCGCACGCAGACGGACTGACGCGCTCCGCCAACGCAGATCCATCCAGGACAGGCCGATCCGGGCGCCGACTTGGTCGCCGATACGGCTGCAGCCGTTCCGTACATGTCGTTTTTCCCCTCAACGCGCCGGAATTCGGGCCTGCGCGCGGCCGTCGTGCCGTTAAAACGGGTCAGAACCCGGCCGGAATGCGGGTTTCGGCGATCGACGAGTCACGCAAGCAAAAGGTGCACCCATGGCAGAAGCAGCAGCGCGCAGCAGACGGACGCGAGGGGGCGGCGGGGCCGCACGCCGCGCGGAACGCACCGCCGTCAGCGTCGAGACCGCGCGATACATCGAGCGCAATATCCCCAATTTCGACGTCCTGACAGAAGAGGCCCTCGACATCATCGAGGCGAATGCCGAGACCATCCTTGCCGAGGTCGGCGTCAATTTCGTCGAGAACCCCGCAGCCCTCGACCGCTGGCGCGAGGCGGGCGCCGACGTCACCGGCGAGCGGGTGCGCATTCCGCGCGGATTGGCCCGGCAGCTTATTTCGACCGCGCCGTCGCGGATCACCCAGCATGCCCGCAACCCCGAACGCACGGTCGAAATCGGCGGGCGCTCGCTGGTCTTCGCGCCGATCTACGGCCCGCCGTTCGTGCATGACATGGAAAAGGGCCGCCGCTACGCGACGATCGAGGATTTCCGGAACTTCGTGCGCCTTGGGTACATGTCCAAATGGCTGCACCATTCGGGCGGCACCGTCTGCGAGCCGACGGACATCCCCGTCAACAAGCGCCATCTCGACATGCTGCTTGCGCACATGACCCTGTCGGACAAGCCGTTCATGGGGTCGGTGACGGAACCCTCGCGCGCCCAGGACAGCGTCGACATGGCGGGCATCCTGTTCGGGCAGGACTTCGTGCAAGACAACACCGTTATGACCTCGTTGATCAACGTCAACTCGCCCATGACGTTCGACGACGTGATGATGGGGTCGCTGGAGGTCTACGCTCAGAACAACCAGGCCTGCATCCTGTCGCCGTTCATCGTCGGCGGGGCGATGGCGCCCACCACCGTGGCCGGCACGCTGACCCAGGTTCTGGCCGAGGTGCTGGCCGGCATCGCCTACAGCCAACTGGTGCGCCCCGGCGCGCCGATGATCATGGGCGCGTTCGTCACGTCGATCGACATGAATTCCGGTGCGCCCACCTTCGGGACGCCCGAGGCGGCGCATATCACCTACGGCGCGGGACAACTGGCCCGTCGGCTTGGGCTGCCGTATCGGTCGGCGGGGTCGTTCAACGGCTCCAAGCTGCCGGATGCGCAGGCCGCCTATGAAAGTGCCAACAGCCTCAACATGGGGCTTTTGTCGGGCGTGAATTTCATGCTGCATGCCTGCGGCTGGCTGGAAGGGGGCCTTGTCGCCAGTTTCGAGAAATTCGTGATGGACGCAGACCAGCTTGGCGCGCTGCATCATCTGGCGCAGGGCGTGCACATGGACGAGAACGGGCAGGCGATGGATGCCATCCGCGAGGTCGGGCCGGGCGGGCACTATCTTGGCTGCGCGCACACTCAGGCCAATTACAAGTCCGCCTTCTGGCGGTCGGACCTGCTGGATTACAAACCGTTCGAGACCTGGTCCGAAGAGGGCGCGCGCGACACAACGTCGCTGGCCAACGCGCGCCTGCACAAGCTGCTGAACGATTATCAGCAGCCGCCGCTAGATCCCGGCATTCACGAGGCGTTGAACGCCTATGTCGCCACCCGCAAGGCCGAGATGAAAGACGCCTTCGGCTGATATCGACCGCGCCCGGTCAGGCGGGCGCGCCGTGTGTCTCGCGCAGATGCCGCGCCTCGCCCATCATCGCGATCAGCAAATCGACATGCCGCGCCGCCCGATAAAAGGTGGCGCGGTCTTTTCTGTCGCACTCCAGTCCCGCCTCGATCTCCATGAGCCGCATCAGCGCGTCGCCGGCGCGCGGCAGCGGTCCATCCCCGAGATGTCGCGCGAGGTGCACGGACCGGTTGTAATGCGCCATGCCGATCCGGGCCGCACGGATCAGTAGCGGTGGACGGCGCAAGCCACCAAGGGCGGTCAGAACATCCTGCATCACTGATACTCCTTATGGTTGTTTCAGCCTTCCTTGCACGGTTTTCGGACCTGTTGCGCGACGCCCGGTGCGGCGTACGTAGGGGGCTGAAATTGTTTACCATTTATCAACGAAGGTTGATTTTCTGGAAACACTTAACGAACCGGTAATCATTGCACGTATTAGTTGTGGATAAATCCGGGGATCGGGTGGCCGGCACGCATCGGTCCCCGGTCACGGACGAAGGTTGGGGATGGGTCATGTGCGAACAGATGAGGAGCGATGCTGCGATGCCGCGGGTTCCGTCATGGGTGCCCGAGGCCGCGTTGCACTATCTTGCCCACATCAAAAGCGGCACACCGATCCGCGCGCTTGCGCGGGTTTCGGGGCGGCATGCCTCGACCGTCCTGCGCCAGATCCGCACCTTCGAGACACGCCGCGACGATATTCTCGTGGACGAGGCGCTGCGCCGTCTGGGCCAGAACGTCTCACGTGCAAGACGACCCGGTTCTCCTGTCAAGGAGACCAAGATGACAGTTCAGACCGATCCGCGCCCCATCGACACCGAAACCACGCTCAGCAATGCGCGATTGCAGGCCGAGGCGCACCGCGTGCTGCGGCGGCTTTGTGAAACCGGCGCGTTGCTGGCCGTCTCGGCGGACATGGACAAGGCCGTGGTGGTCCGCGACGGGGGCGCGGGGGCGCCGGCGCGAACCGCCGTCGTGGACCGCGACGTGGCCGAGGCGCTGGCGCTGAAGGGCTGGATCGCCTGTGACAATCCGGGCCGCATCTCGCGCTACCACGTGACGGGAAAGGGCCGCGCCGCCCTTGGGCAGATGATGGCCGACGCGGAAAACGTCGCAAGCGGGCTGCGCGAGGCACCTTTCGTTCTGGCTGGCCTTGCTGACGACACAGAGGCGACCGATGCCACGGCCCCGCGCCGGATCCGGTACGGCCTGGCCGAGTCGCCGTTGATCGCGCTGGCCCGGCGACGCGACAAGGATGGCAGCCGGTTTTTGTCGCATGACCTCGTGCGGGCCGGCGAACGGCTGCGCGAGGATTTCGAACTGGCGCAAATGTCACCGCGTGTCACGCAGAACTGGGATCGGTTTCTCAGCCATGTGGACGATACCGGCGCGTCCCCCGATCCAGTCGGATACGGGGCAGAGGCTGCGCGCGCGCGGGTCATCGGGGCGCTGCGCGATCTCGGGCCGGGACTGGGCGATGTGGCGCTGCGCTGCTGTTGCTACCTCGAGGGGCTGGAACGCGCCGAACAGAAGATGGGGTGGTCCGCCCGGTCGGCAAAGATCGTGCTGCGAATCGCGCTGCAACGGCTCGAACGGCATTACCAGGGGCTTGGCGAGGCGCGCGACATGATCGGGTAGCTGGCGCGGCGGCGCGCGGCACGGCCTGCCCAAGCCCGCGCGCCCACGCGGCTCAGACCGGCAGCGCCGTGGTCGAGACCACGGTGCGCAACGCGAAGCTTGACTGCATCTTGGCCACGCCGGGCAGGCGCGTCAGGTATTGCCGGTGAATGCGGGCGAAATCCTCGGTATCCTCGGCGAGGATCTTGAGAATGTAGTCGGCGGTCCCCGCGGTCAGGTGGCATTCGAGCACATCCGGGACGCGGGCTACGGCCGTTTCGAACGCTTCGAGCACCTCGTCGGCCTGCGTGCTCAGCGTGATCTCGACGAACACGGTCGCGGGCACCCCCATCTTGCGGCTGTCCAGCAGCGCGACATAGCCCTTGATGATGCCTTCGGCCTCCAGCCGGTGCACCCGGCGATGACAGGCCGAGGCCGACAGGTTCACCGCCTCGGCAAGGTCCGCGTTCGAGATCCGCCCGCGCCCCTGCAGCACGCGCAGCAGTCGTCGATCCATCTCGTCCAGGATCATTCGCGCAAGGCCCTCCTGCCAAAATTGCATTCTTGCGAACATTATTCGCATTTCATCCCAGAAGACGAAGAAGATTTCAATCGCTTTGCTTGTGATTCGGCGGATACTTCGCGCAGGACATTCAGGAGGAGTCACAATGAAAATCGGTTGCCCGACAGAGATCAAGCCGCAGGAATTTCGCGTGGGTCTCACGCCCAATGCCGCGCAGGAGGCCGCCAACCATGGGCACGACGTGATCGTGCAGGCCGGGGCCGGTCTGGGTGCGGGCTTTGACGATGCCGCCTACGAGGCGGCCGGCGCACGGATCATCGACACCGCCGAAGAGATCTTCGCGCAGGCGGACATGATCGTGAAGGTCAAGGAGCCGCAGGCTGTCGAGCGCCGTATGCTGCGCGAGGGGCAGATCCTGTTCACCTATCTGCACCTTGCCCCCGACGAGGCGCAGACACGCGATCTCATGCAGTCCGGCTGCACCGCGATCGCTTACGAGACGGTGACGGACAACAATGGCGGGCTGCCCCTGCTGGCGCCGATGTCCGAGGTGGCCGGCCGTCTGGCCCCCCAGGTCGGCGCATGGACATTGCAAAAGTCCAATGGCGGGCGCGGCATGTTGATGGGCGGCGTACCCGGTGTCGGCCCGGCGCGGGCGATCGTGATCGGCGGCGGCGTGGTGGGTACCCACGCGGCGCGGATCGCCGCGGGCATGGGCGCGGATGTCACAGTGCTCGACCGGTCGCTGCCGCGGCTGCGCTATCTCGACGACGTGTTCGGGGGCACCTTCAAGACGGGGTATTCCTCGGCCGGGCTGCTGGACGAGCTGCTGCCCCAGGCCGACATGGTGATCGGGGCGGTCCTCATTCCGGGGGCGGCCGCGCCCAAGCTGGTGCGCCGCGACCAGTTCGCCATGATGAAGCCCGGCGCGGTGCTGGTGGACGTGGCGATCGACCAGGGCGGGTGTTTCGAGACCTCGAAAGCCACCACGCATCAGGACCCGATCTACGAGGTGGACGGGATCATGCATTACTGCGTGGCCAACATGCCGGGGGCGGTCGCGCGGACCTCGACGCTGGCGCTTGGCAATGCGACCATGCCGTTCATGCTGGCCCTCGCCGACAAGGGGTGGAAACGCGCCTGCGCCGAGGACCGCAACCTGCTGAACGGCTTGAACGTGCATGCCGGGCAGCTGACCTATGCTGCGGTGGGCGCGGCCCTCGGGATCGAGACGACACACCCCGAGGCGTTTCTCTGACAGACGGTCCGCCCCGGCGCGACATGCCGGGGCGGACCCGTGACGGGCTTATACCTCGGCGATCATCTCAGACTGCTTGACGATGCCTTCGGCCTGCTTGATCGAGGCGATATCGACAAGGCGACCCTTGTACGTGGTCGCACCCTCGCCGCGGGCCTTGGCCTCGTCCATCGCCTTCAGGATCTCGCGCGCTTCCTGCACCGCCTCGTCGGACGGGGTGAAGATCTCGTTGGCCAGCGCGACCTGCTTGGGATGGATCGCCCATTTGCCCACGATGCCAAGCGTGGCCGAGCGCCGCGCCTGCGCGCGAAAGCCGTCATCGTCGCTGAAATCGCCGAACGGGCCGTCGACCGGCAACAGGCCATGCGTGCGGCAGGCCGCGACAATCGCGCTCTGGACCCAGTGCCAAGGATCGGCCCAGTATTTCGCGCCCTCGTGCAGCATGTAATAGTTTTCCTGCGTGCCGCCGATGCCGGTCGTGGACATGCCCATCGAGGCCGCGTAGTCAGCCGCACCGAGGCTCATGGCCTGCATGCGCGGCGAGGATGCCGCGATCTCTTCGACATGGCACAGGCCGGCCGCGGATTCGATGATGACCTCGAACCCGATGCGCTTCTTGCGGCCCTTGGCGGCCTCGATGGCCGTCACCAGCGCGTCCACGGCGTAGATGTCGCTGGCGCAGCCCGCCTTCGGGATCATGATCTGGTCGAGCCGGTCCCCGCCCTGTTCCAGAAGATCGATGACGTCACGATACCAGAACGGCGAGTCGAGGCCGTTGATCCGCACGCTCAGCGTCTTTTTTCCCCAGTCGATGTCGTTGATCGCCTGGATGGTGTTGGCGCGGGCCTTGTCCTTGTCGCCGGGCGAGACAGAATCCTCGAGGTCGATATTGATCACGTCCGCCGCGCTGGACGCCATCTTTTCGAAAAGCGCTGCGTTCGACCCCGGGCCGAAAAGCTGGCAGCGGTTGGGGCGGGCAGGCGGGGCAGGTTGCAGTCGAAAGCTCATAGTCGGGATCTCCGTTGCACAAGGGATTGCGTCGATGTCGCATCAGTGGGTATGAAATCAAGGGTCCATCCGCAAGATCGTTCTGTGCACGGCCGCATGCACATCATGCGTCCCGCCAGACGCCCATGTGCCGCAAGTGCGCGCAAACGGGCGCAGGAGAGTGCGATGACCGTGCGAAACACCTTGAACCGGGCAGGAAATCACGTTTGTCTCATGCGACACCGTCAAGACTGCCGAACCCCTGGAGCCGAACCATGATCGAGACCCCCTACCTGCTGTTTCTTGGCGATGCGCCCGACATGCTGGCCGCGAAGGTGGCCATCGGCATCCGCGACTGGCGCCCCGACAACGCCGTGGGCCAATTTCGCCTGGAGGGCTGTGGTGCAGATCTGGGCCTGACGGACATGACACTGGCCGAGGCCCGCGCCGCCGGGGCGAAGACGCTTGTCATCGGCGTGGCCAATCGCGGCGGCGTGATTTCCGCCGCGTGGAAGAAGGTGCTGGTCACGGCGATGGAGGAGGGCTTTGATCTGGCCGCCGGGCTGCACAACCTGCTGCGCGACGAACCCGATCTCAGGGCCGTGGCCGAGGCGACCGGCCGCACGCTGCACGACGTGCGGGTGCCCGAGGTCAGCTACCCCATCGCTGACGGCAAGCCCCGCAGCGGCAAGCGCTGCCTGCCGGTGGGCACCGATTGTTCGGTCGGCAAGATGTACACGGCCATGGCGATGGAACGCGAGATGCATGCGCGCGGCATGAAGGCCACGTTCCGACCAACCGGGCAGACCGGTATCCTGATCACCGGTGACGGTGTGCCGCTTGATGCCGTGGTGGCGGATTTCATGGCCGGTGCGGTCGAGTGGCTGACGCCCGACAACGACCCCGACCACTGGGATCTGATCGAGGGGCAAGGCAGCCTGTTCCACGTCTCGTATTCGGGTGTGACGATGGCTCTTGTGCATGGCGGCCAGCCCGACGCTCTGATCCTGTGCCACGAACCGACGCGCACACATATGCGAGGATTGCCGGATTACAGCCTGCCGTCCTTGCAGCAATTGCGGGACACCGCCCTGCCGCTGGCGCGGATCTCGAACCCGGCCTGCGAGGTCGTCGGCATCGCGGTGAACACGCAGCACATGCCCGAGACCGAGGCGCGCGCCTATCTCGAGCGCGTTGCCCACGAGATGGGCCTGCCCGCGACGGATCCTTACCGTTTCGGGTCGGGGCCGCTTGTGGACGCGCTTGCGGCGATCTGATCCGGTGTGGCGCCCGTGGCTGCGACGGGACGCCTCCGGCGGGAGTATTTCTGGAAAGATGAAGTTGGGGGCGGCATGGAAATTTCGGTAACGCGCGACGTATTCCGTCTGGCGCAGGTCTTTACCATCAGCCGCGGCTCGCGTAGCGAGGCGCAGGTTCTGACCGTGCGGATCGCGGATGGTGGCGCGACTGGTTGGGGCGAGTGTGTGCCCTATGCGCGCTACGGCGAGACGCTGGACAGCGTGACCGCGCAGATCGAAGGGTTGCCGGAGCAGGTCACCCGCGACGGGCTTTACGATCTTCTGCCCGCGGGGGCTGCGCGCAACGCGGTCGACTGCGCGCTGTGGGATCTGGCCGCCAAGCAGGCCGGGCGGCGTGTCTGGGATCTGGCCGGGCTGGCCGCACCGCGCCCCGAGATCACGGCCTATACGCTGTCACTGGACACGGCCGAGGCGATGGAACGGCAGGCTGCGCAGAATGCGCATCGGCCCTTGCTGAAGATCAAGCTGGGCACGCCCGATGACATGCCGCGGCTGGAGGCGGTACGCCGCGGCGCCCCCGGCGCGCGTATCATCGTGGATGCCAACGAGGGCTGGAGCGCCGAGGTCTATGCCGACCTTGCCCCGCACCTGGTGCGTCTGGGGGTCGCGCTGGTCGAGCAGCCGCTGCCCGCCGGCGAGGATGAGGCGCTGATCGGCATGGATCGCCCGGTGCCGGTCTGCGCAGACGAATCCTGTCATGACCGCGCGAGCCTGCCGGGCCTTCGGGGCAAGTATGACGTGGTCAACATCAAGCTGGACAAGACCGGCGGGCTGACCGAGGCGCTGGCGTTGCGCGACAGGGCGCGGGCCGAGCATTACGAGATCATGGTGGGTTGCATGGTCGGGTCGAGCCTTGCGATGGCGCCTGCGACACTGGTGGCCCAGGGTGCAATGGTCACGGATCTTGACGGGCCGTTGCTTCTGGCCGAAGACCGGGAGCATGTTCTGACGTTTGATGCGGCGGGGGTTCATCCGCCCGAGGCTGCTTTGTGGGGGTAAGATCATGCGGACTGTTTATGTGAACGGCGCGTACATGCCGGAGACCGAGGCGCAGGTCTCGATCTTCGATCGGGGATTCCTGATGGCCGACGGGGTGTACGAGGTGACCAGCGTGCTGGGGGGCAAGCTGATTGACTTTGACGGGCACCTCGCGCGGCTGGAACGGTCGTTGAACGAGCTCGACATGCGCAAGCCCGCGGGCTTCGATGACCTGCTGGACATCCATCGCGAGTTGGTGGCACGCAACGAGATCGAGGATGGGCTGGTTTATCTTCAGGTCACGCGTGGCAGTGACGGCGACCGCGATTTCGTCTTTCCAGACCCTGACACGACACCGCCGACGCTGGTGCTGTTCACCCAGTCCAAGCCCGGCCTCGCCGACACGCCGGCGGCGAAAAAGGGGATCAGGGTCATCGGCATAGACGATCTTCGCTGGGGGCGCCGCGATATCAAGACCGTGCAGCTTCTTTACCCGTCGATGGGCAAGATGATGGCGAAGGCGGCGGGTTGCGACGATGCGTGGATGGTCGAGGACGGGCATGTGACCGAAGGCACCAGCAACAATGCCTACATCGTCAAGGGCAACGCGATCGTCACGCGGCATCTGAGCCACGACATCCTGCACGGGATTACCCGTGCCGCCGTACTGCGGTTCGCCCGTGAGGCGCAGATGCAGGTCGAGGAACGCCCCTTTACACTGGAAGAGGCGCAGACTGCGGACGAAGCGTTCGTCACCTCGGCCAGTGCGTTTGTCATGCCGGTGGTGGAGATCGACGGGGCGGCGCTGGGCGATGGCACGCCCGGCCCTGTCGCCACGCGCTTGCGCGAGATCTACCTTGATGAGAGCCGCAAGGCGGCGATCTGAGCGCGTTCGATAGTTCGCGTGTGCATGCGGAGTCCATTCTTACAGCCTCGATGTGCAGAAACGCGCGAAGGCCATTCATGAATGCCGAGTTGTGCGGTTTTGCGGCATCTAGCATAGATTGGTCATGCAGCGCAGGAGGCCCCGATGACATCCGTTCATCCCGCCACCCGTATCGGTCACGTGCATCTGAAGGTCGCGGACCTAGAGCGCGCCATCGCGTTCTACTCCGGTGTGCTCGGCTTCGAGCTTCAGCAATATTTCTCGGGCGGCCGGGCGGCGTTCCTCTCGGCCGGGGGGTATCACCACCATATCGGTCTGAACACGTGGGAGAGCTTGGGGGGCACGCCACCGCCCAAGGGGCATACCGGGCTGTTTCATACGGCGTTTCTCTACTCCGACCGGGCGGCGCTGGCGGATGCGCTGCGCCGGGTGATCGAGGCAGGGATTGCCGTCGAGAGCGCGGCCGATCACGGGGTCAGCGAGGCAGTGTATCTGTCCGATCCCGACGGCAACGGGGTGGAACTTTACCGTGACAAGCCCGAGGCGGACTGGCCGTGTGATGCCAATGGCTGCCTTGCCATGGTGAACGACCCGCTCGACCTGGAAAGGTTGCTGGCCGACGCCCCGCCGCGGGCCTGATCGCTCTGGACCCCACCGCATGACGGGCCTAGTCTGCGCCCGACAGCAGGAAAGGGACGCCATGCCGACCGGGACGAATATCCGCACCTATTTCAAAGGCCAGTGGCATGACGGCGACCTCGCCGTAATGAACGCCGCCGACCACGGCATGTGGCTGGGCAGCAACGTCTTCGACGGGGCGCGCTATGCGCACGGGATGACGCCGGATCTCGACAAGCATTGCGCGCGGGTCAATGCCTCGGCCGAGGCGCTGATGGTGACGCCCACCGTCGGGGTCGACGAGATGGTGGCGATCATCCACGAAGGCCTGCGCGCCTATCCCGTGGACGCGGCGGTTTATATCCGCCCGATGTACTGGGCGATCGATGGCGGCATGTCGGCGATAGTCCCCAAGGATGGCGGCGATACCGGGTTTGCCGTCTGCCTTGAAGAGATCCCGATGGCCGCCGCGGGCACCACGACGACGCTGTGCCGCACCCGGTTTCGGCGCCCGGTGCTGGAGGATGCCGTGGTCAATGCCAAGGCGGCGTGCCTGTATCCCAACAATGCGCGCATGCTGGCCGAGGCACGGTCACGCGGGTTCGGCAATGCGCTGGTCGCGGATGCGTTGGGCAACGTGGCCGAGACGGCGACGGCCAATGTCTTTGCCGTGCGGGACGGCGAGGTGTTCACGCCGGTGCCCAACGGCACGTTCCTTGCCGGAATTACCCGCGCGCGGCACATCGCCAACATGCGCGCCGAGGGCATGGCGGTGCATGAGACCGTGATGAGCTTTGCCGATTTCGAGGCCGCCGACGAGGTGTTCCTGTCGGGCAACATGATGAAGGTCACACCCGTCGCTGCCTTCGAGGACCGGCAGTACCAGCCGGGGCCTGTGACCGAAGCGGTGCGCGAAATGTACTGGGACTGGGCGCGGGCCAGCGCAAGCCGCGCGATCTGACATGATGTCATGCGCGTGTCGGGGCAGAGCCAACGGTCCTGCCCCCCAAATCTGCGCTTGTGTGGAGGTCTTTTTATCTTAGCGATTCGGTCAGGATAAAATCCGACAGAAGGGCCCAATCGCGCGTCTCAATCTTTTTGCGATACCGGTCGCCCTTGCGCTTCTTGTCTTGCCTGCTGCGGCGCAGGAGGTCGAGCATTACACCCCTATCCCGTCCGAGACGTTGTCCGAGGCCCTGGAAAGCCTTGCCAGTCACAATGCCAAGGTTGCGGATGTTTTGGCGCGTGAGGACATGGGCGTCGCCGACATGGGGGAGATTCACCAATATTCCTGCACGATGGAACAGGCGGTCGCCCGAATCGCCGCGTCCAAGGACGAGATCGCGGTTATTCTCGAAGAGGTGCACCTCGCCTCGGAGGGGGGCGATGTCGAGGCCCTGCGCGAAAAGGCCGGTGCCTATCTGGCGCGGACCGCGCCGCTGCCCGAATGAGGCGTCGGTTGCACGCGTCATCCACGTATCACGTGCAATTCAGCTGCAGGTATGCAACAAGGATGCCGCCTGCGTTGCCCAGTCAATTCGACAGAAAAATGTAATGGAGCGGGCGAAGAGATTCGAACTCTCGACCCTTACCTTGGCAAGGTAATGCTCTACCCCTGAGCTACGCCCGCGTCCTTACATGAGTGCGTCTATAAATTCTGGCCTGCGGCTGCAAGCCGAAAAATGCGCGCGCCGGGTTTTAATGCATGATTGCTTGGTCGGGACCTGTTCAGGGTGCCGGCGTGTCACCCCGGCGAGGGCGGCCGTTGCAGTGGCAGCTTTGAGTATTTGCAGAAAGATGAAGTCAGTGCGGCTTGGGATCAGGGCGACGGCCCCGTTCGTGGAATGCCTGACGGATCTGGTGTCGCGCTGGTGCTGGGATTCGGCTTGAAAGCTGCCTTGACCTTGTCTGCCCGCGCTGCAAAATTACGAAGGGTGCAGAAATTTTGCGAATAGGTGAAAAATTTGCAAGATATGGGAGAGGCCTTGGGTCTGGCCGTTGCGCTGGTGCTGTCAGGGGATGCGGATCTTTTGGAGATTGTTCTGCTGTCGCTGCGCGTAAGCCTGACGGCAACGGCGATTGCCTGCATGATCGGTATGACGGCCGGGGCGCTTGTCGCGATCGGGCGGTTTCGCGGGCGTGGCGCGGTGCTGATCGTGATGAATGCGCTGATGGGCCTGCCGCCGGTGGTGGTGGGCCTTGTGGTTTATCTGCACCTGTCGCGCGCCGGGCCGCTGGGGTTTCTGGGACTGCTCTATACGCCGACCGCGATGATCGTCGCGCAGACGATCCTGATTACCCCGATCGTCGCGGCGCTGTCGCGGCAGGTGCTGGAGGATCTGCATGCGGAATATGCCGATGCGTTCCGTTCGCTTTGTCTGACGCGATGGCAGACGATGCAGGCGCTTTTGTGGGATGCGCGCTATTCCCTGCTGACCGTCGGGCTGGCCGGGTTCGGGCGTGCCGTGGCGGAGGTCGGGGCGGTGATCATCGTCGGGGGCAATATCGACCATCTGACCCGCGTCATGACGACCGCGATCGCGCTGGAGACGTCAAAGGGTGATCTGGCGCTGGCGCTGGCGCTGGGGATCATCCTTCTGGTGCTGGCCCTTGGTGTGAACGCCGCAGTGCAGTCGGTGCGGATGAGCGCCGCGCGGCAGGCCCATGTTTGACACGTCCGCCATGCCGGCCGATGCGATCCTGCCGCTGGCCGTGCGCGATGTGGTGTTGTGCCTCGGCGGTGTGACGGTGCTCGATCGCGTGACGCTCGATCTCGGGCCGACCGGGTGCACGATGATCATGGGGCCAAACGGATCGGGCAAGAGCCTTCTGCTCAAGCTGCTGCACGGGCTGGAGCGCCCAAGCGCGGGGCGTATCGACTGGAGGGGTCGGACCCCGTCGGAGGTGACCGCGCGACAGGCATTGGTGTTCCAGAAACCGGTCCTGCTGCGCCGGTCGGTGGCGGCCAATATAGATTTCGTGCTGAAGGCGCGCGGCAAGGACCGGGCGCGTTGCCGCGCCCTGCTGGATCATGTCGGGCTGGGCCACAAGGCCGACCAGCCCGCGCGCCGGCTGTCGGGTGGCGAGGCGCAGCGGCTGGCGCTGGCCCGGGGGCTGGCGACCGATCCCGAAGTTCTTTTTCTCGACGAGCCCACGGCGAGTCTCGATCCGGCCTCGGTTCTCGCGATCGAGGGGATCGTGGCGGGCGCCCGCGACCGCGGCGTGCGGATTGTCTTTGTCACGCATGACGCGGGGCAGGCGCGGCGCATGGCCGATGATGTGGTGTTCCTGCATCGCGGTCGGGTGGCCGAGCACAGCAGCGCCGCCGATTTTTTCCCCACGCCGCGATCCGCCGCGGCGCGGGATTACCTGGACGGCAGGATTGTCGTTTGACCGCAGCGGAAAGAGAAGGAACCGATATGCTTTGTAGGAAACTGGTCGGCACGGCTTTCACGGTCATGCTGGCGGGGGGGGCATGGGCCCAAGAGACCTCGATCATCGTGCAATCCACCACCTCGACGGCCAATTCCGGCCTTTACGATCACCTTTTGCCGATCTTCGAGGAGAGAACCGGAATCAACGTGAATGTCGTGGCCGTGGGTACCGGGCAGGCGATCCGCAATGCCCGCAACTGCGATGGCGATGTGTTGCTGGTGCATGCGAAACCGGCCGAGGAGGCGTTCGTCGCGGATGGGTTCGGGACACAACGCACGGACCTCATGTACAACGATTTCGTCATCGTCGGCCCCGAGGGTGATCCCGCGGGTGTCGCCGGCATGGAGGATGCCGAGGCCGCGCTGACGCGGATCGCCGAGGCGGGCGCGCTGTTCGCGTCGCGCGGCGACGACAGCGGTACCCACAAGAAGGAGATTGCGCTGTGGTCGAGCACCGGCGTCGATCCGACCGAGGCCAGCGGCGACTGGTACCGCGAGACCGGGTCGGGCATGGGTGCCACCCTGAACGCGGGCATCGGTATGGGCGCCTACGTGATGGCCGACCGCGCCACCTGGATCAGCTTTGGCAACAAGCAGGATTTTGAGATCCATGTCGAGGGCGACGCGGATCTCTACAACCAGTATGGCGTGATCCCGGTGAACCCCGAGAAATGCCCCAGCGTGAACGCCGAGGCGGCACAGAGCTTTGCCGACTGGCTGCTGTCGGATGCGGGGCAGGCGGCAATCGCCGATCATGTGGTTGCCGGCCAGCAGCTGTTCTTTCCGAACGCGCCCGAAAGCTGATATGATCGGTTGGCTAGGGATGTGTCCCCGGTCCGCCATATCACAGGATGCTGATGACCGAGCTTGCCTTTCCCGATCACGAATATCTCACCGTCAGGGAACTGGCAGATCTGCTGCGCCTGAAAGAGCGCAAGATCTATGATCTCGCGGCCTCGGGGGCGGTGCCCTGTTCGCGGGCGACCGGCAAGCTGCTGTTTCCCGCTGGCGAGATCCGCGCCTGGATCGAGCAGGCCAAGTCCGGTGGCGGGGCCACGCCCGACGCCGCGCGCCCCCCGATCCTGCTGGGCAGCCACGACCCGTTGCTTGACTGGGCGGTGCGGCAATCGCGCTGCGGGCTGGCGACATTCTATGACGGCTCGCTTGACGGGCTTGACCGGTTCGTGCGCGGTGAGGGGATGATCGCGGGGCTGCACATCCACGACGCCGCGACGGACCGCTGGAACGTCCCGGCGGTGGCCGAGGCCGCCGGGACGCTGAACGCGGTTCTGGTCACCTTCGCGGACAGGGCGCGCGGCCTCGTCTTCCGGGCCGGGGGGCGCGCGCCGGCGGACCTGTCCGATCTGGCGGGGCGGCGCGTCGTGCCGAGACAGGCGGAATCGGGGACCGACCGGCTGTTTCGGGAGCTGGCCGCGAAAGAGGGCCTCGATCTGGCGCGGATCGAGTTCGCAGATGTGGCCCGCACCGAGGATGACGCCGTCGAGACCGTGCGCCGGGGCGAGGCCGATATCGCCTTCGGGCTGGAATCGGTCGCGCGCAGCTACGGGCTGGAATTCCGGCCCATCATCGAGGAACGCTTCGCGTTGCTGGTCGATCGCAAGGCATGGTTCGACCCGCAGATCGCGAAACTGGTCCAGTTCTGCCTTTCACACCAGTTTGCCGCGCGGGCGGCCAGCTGTGGCGGTTATGCCGCCGCGGAGTTCGGGACGGTCCTCTGGAACGCGTGATCTGGTGCGTGCCGCAGGTGCCCATGGTCCATCGCCCGGCGGGGCCATGTCCCCGCCGCGCCGTGACACATGATCGCAGGGCCCTTGGGCCGCCCGCGTCAGTGCCGCGTTTGGCTTGTCGGCTCCGGCATGGTCCGGACGGCGGCGCACAGCGCGGCGCGGTGCACACACAGGCCAAAGCGCGCGGCCGCATCGGTCAGCGGCAGGATGCCGCGACAGTCGACCAGCAGGCTGGCGAGCATCAGCGCGTCGTCGCGTGCTCCGAACGCGGCCTCTTCGACAAAACGTGCGATGGCGGCCTCGTCGGTACCGACACACGAACAGTGCGGCGCGTGACAGCGCAGCGGGCGGCGCATGTGTGCCTCCAGGATGTCGGCCAGATCCTGCAGGGCCCGGACGCTCGCGCCGGCCTGCGCCGCACCCATCCGGTCGCGCAGCAGGGCAAAGGCCGCTGCCGCACCGTTGCGGTTCCACTGGCGCAGGCAGGTGATGACCATGTCCGCGACGTGCATCACCCCGGTCGTGTCGCCGACGGTGGTGGACCCCGTGATATCGCGTGCGTGTTTCATTTGGTCAGGATCAGCTTTCCGGCGCGGGTAATCCGGAGGGTGTAGGTCTGCCCGTCCAGAACGATCAGGGCTGTCGTGGACCCTGCCGTCAGGACCCGGGCGTCATGGCAGACGGTGTCGGCCACCAGTTCGGGTTCGGTTTTTGTCTGTGCGCGGATCATGCCCTTGCCTCCGCCGGTGCGGTCATCGAATATGCCATGCCGTTCATTCCCCTGGTTGACATTCAGGCCGGGCTTGTCGCGGGACGGACTGGCTTGGCTCCATCTTTCTGGCGGCAAATATGCGCCCTGTCAATCCCGATAAAATCAGTCGTCTATCCGGGGCGGACCCCGGACACAGGCCGGGGCGGGCTGTGGGCCGCCCTCCATAACCGTTGCCGCCGGTCGCCTTCTGTGTCAGAACCACCCCATGATGTTCGAAGCCGAAAGTGACGCACATGACTGACTACGCCGCGCGGCGCACCGTGATGGTGGATACCCAGGTCCGACCGTCGGATGTGACCAAGTTCCCGATCATCGACGCCATGCTGTCCGTGCCGCGAGAGGCCTTCGTGCCCCGCCGCCTGCGCGAGGCGGCGTATCTGGGAGAAAGCCTCGATCTGGGGGGCGGGCGGGTCGTGTTGGACCCGCGCATCCTGGCCAAGATGCTCGATGCGCTGGATATCCAGGCGGATGACCTCGTGCTCGATATCGGACCGGCCTACGGGTATTCCTCGGCGGTGATCGCGCGCATGGCCGAAGCCGTCGTCGGGGTCGAGTCGGATGCCGAGATTGCCGAAGAGGCGCAGCGCCTTCTGTCGGAACATGACGCCGACAATGTCATCGTGCAGCAGGCCGACCTGACCGCAGGGGCGCCCGATCACGGACCTTACGACGTCGTCGTTCTGCAGGGCGGGGTCGAGCATCTGCCCGAGGCCATCACGGCCCAGGTCAAGGAGGGCGGGCGCATCGCATGCCTGTTCATGGAGGGTGAACTGGGCGTGGTCCGGATCGGCTACAAACATGACGGCTGGATCAACTGGCGCGATTCGTTCAATGCGGGCGCGCCGGTCATGCCCGGATTCGAACGGCAGTCAGAGTTCGCGCTGTGAAGGGCGCCCGTTCCCGCAAAGGAGTTTGCATGATGAACCTCAGGCGCCGCATCGCACGTCCCGCTGCCCTTCTGGGCCTTGTCGTCACGCTTGTCGCGCCGGGGGGCGCACGGGCGGAAACCCTCGGCGAGGCGTTGGAAAGCGCGTATGTGAACAGCGGCCTGTTGCAGCAGAACCGGGCCTTGCTGCGGGCCGCCGACGAGGACGTGGCGCAGGCGGTCTCGCAGCTGCGCCCGATCATCGACTGGTCGGCCGGGATCGCCCGCGATTTCAGCCGCACCTCCAGCGGGACGGGCCTTGCGTCCTTTTCCGGCACGCGCAGCACCGGCACGACCAGCGCCAATCTCGGGATCACGGGGCGGCTTCTGCTGTATGATTTCGGGCAGTCGGACCTGCTGATCGAATCCGCGAAGGAAACCGTGCTTGCCACGCGCCAGACCCTGATCAGCGTCGAACAGGCGGTGCTGCTGACCGCCGTTCAGGCCTATATGAACGTCATCCGCAACCGAGAATCCGTCGAGCTGCGCCAGAACAACCTGCGTCTTCTGCGCGAGGAATTGCGTGCGGCACGGGACCGGTTCGAGGTGGGCGAGGTGACGCGCACCGATGTGGCGCAGGCCGAATCCTCGGTGGCGCTCGCGCAAAGCGGACTGGCCGCCGCGCAGGGCGACCTGACCCGCGCGGTCGAGGAATTCCGCGAGGCCGTGGGCCGCGATCCCGGCAACCTGAGCGCGCCCGGCGATCTTCCGCAACTGGCCGACGACGTGGAAGGGGCGAAAGCGGTCGCCGTGCGCCGTCATCCGGACATCCTGGAGGCGCAGCGCAACGTGGCGGCGGCCGAGCTGAACATGCGCGCCGCGCAGGCCGCGATGCGTCCGAACCTCAACCTGACCGCACGTCTCGGCGCGTCCGAGAACCTTGACGATTCGGATTACTCGCGCAGCGGTAGCGTCGGGGTCGAATTGAACGGCCCGATCTATCAGGGTGGCCGGCTGTCATCGTCGGTACGTCAGGCCATGGCGCAGCGCGACGCGCAGCGCGCGGGCCTGAGCCTTGCGGTGCTGCAGATCCGGCAGGACGTGGGCAACGCCTTTGCCAACCTGCGCGCCGCCCGTGCCAGCCGTGTCGCCAGCCGCGAAGCCGTCGGCGCCGCCGAGATCGCCTTCGAGGGGACCCGCGAAGAGGCGCGTTTGGGCGCGCGGACCACGCTTGACGTGCTCGATGCCGAGCAGGATCTGCTGGATGCGCGGGCAAACCTGATTTCGGCCAATGCCGACGTGGTGATCGCCGCTTATTCGGTGCTTGCGGCGCTTGGCGAATTGACGGCCCGCGATCTCAACCTCGGGGTGCAGACCTACGATCCGTCCGCCTATTACAACCTCGTCGAAAGCGCGCCTGTCCCGGTCAGCCCGCAGGGACAAAAACTGGACAAGGTGTTGCGGGCCCTCGGCAAGGATTGAAAACGCTGCCGAAACGGTTGTGTGGACCGGGTGCGACAGGTACGTTCGTCGCGTAACATGATGGTGGCAGAGCTATGTCTGATCCCGTATCCCAATCGGACAGCGACGCGGTTCTCGCGTCGATCCGGCGTCTCGTGCTCGACCGGCAGGAGGAACGTGCGGGGACCCTGACAGAACCCTTGATCCTGACCGCCGCGTTGCGCGTGGACGAGGGCGCGGATGACGCAGCCGGGGCTGCGGGTGACCGCGCGTCCCGCCCGCGCAGCGACGACAGCGGGTCTGCTATGGACTGGCAGGATGCGGATGAGGCGACCCCAGCCGAAGAAGAGCAACCCGCCGCGACCGCAAACGACAGGCAAGGGGATCTGCCCGACACCCCCGCCGCCGCCAGCCTTGAAGAGACGGTCATCGATGAGGATTTCCTACGGGACATCGTCTCGGAAATCGTTCGCGAAGAGTTGCAGGGCGCCCTTGGCGAGCGGATCACCCGGAACGTGCGCAAGCTGGTCCGCCGCGAGATCCATCGCGCGCTGGCAAGCCGGGATTTCGACTGACATCCAACTGTCTGCCGCGCCGGATCACGCGCGGTTGACCGGGCGGGCGAGCGCCAGCACGCGGTCGAGATCCATGTGCGTCTCTAGATGCGCGGCGAGCGCATCCAGCGTATCCTCGACCGTGGCGGCATAGGACAGGTCCGACACCGCGCCCTGCTCTGCCAGAAACGCGGCGCGAAAGGGGTCGGGCGCGAACAGCCCGTGCAGGTAGGTGCCCTTGATCCGACCGCAGGCGGACGCCGCCCCCTCGGGCCGGTCGCCGATCCGAAGCCACGCCCGATCGCGATCCGGGCCGTGCGTCTGCCCGAGATGGATCTCGTAGCCCGAGACCGGCGTCCCAGAGGCGATGTGCCATGCCTCGGTCCGCGCGAGCCGCTTTTGCGGGCGCATGACCGTCTCGACATCCAGCGCCCCCAGCCCGTCGACGGCATCGGGGGGGCCTTCAATCCCGTCCGGATCGGAGATCCGCCGCCCAAGCATCTGATACCCCGCGCAGATCCCCAGAACGCGCCCGGCGCGGCGGATATGCGCGGCAAGGTCGATATCCCAGCCATTTGCGCGGAACGCGGCGAGGTCGGCGATGGTCGATTTGCTGCCCGACAGCAGGACGAGGTCCGCGTCACCTGGCAGGGGGCGGCCGGGCGGCACGATGTCGACCGACACGCCCGGCTCGTTCGCAAGCGGCCCGAGATCGTCGAAATTCGCGATCCGGCCCAGCTGCGGCACCGCGATCCGGCATGGCCCGCCGGTGGTCGAGGCAAGGTCGAGCACATCTTCGGGCGGCAGCCGCCAGGCATCTGTGAACCATGGCACCACCCCCAGAGAGGGCCAGCCGGTGCGCGTGATGATTTCGCGCAGCCCGCCATCGAACAGGCGGACATCGCCGCGAAACTTATTGATGGCGAATCCCGCGATGCAGGCGACATCGCCCGCATCCAGCACCGCCTGTGTGCCCACGATCTGCGCAATCACGCCGCCACGGTCGATATCGCCGACAAGGATGACGGCGACGCCCGCGGCACGCGCAAAGCCCATATTGGCGATATCGCCGTCGCGCAGGTTGATCTCGGCGGGGCTGCCGGCCCCTTCGACCAGCACCAGGTCGGCGCCGCGGCACAGACGGTGAAAGCTGTCCAGCACGCGCGGCATCAGCCGCGGCTTGTCGCGTATGTAGTCATGCGCGCCAAGCGGCCCCATACGCTGCCCCTGAACGATCAGTTGCGCGCCCGTCTCGCTTTCGGGCTTGAGAAGGACCGGGTTCATGTCGGTGTGCGGCGCGCGCCCGGCCGCCATCGCCTGAAGCGCCTGCGCGCGTCCGATCTCTCCCCCGTCTTCGGTGACGGCGGCGTTGTTGGACATGTTCTGCGGCTTGAAGGGCGCGACGTCGAGGCCGCGACGACAAAAGGCACGGGCCAGCCCTGCGACCAGCATGGACTTGCCCACGTTGGAGCCCGCGCCCTGTATCATGATCGCCCGCGTCATGTCCTGCCCCTGCCGGCCCGTCCGTCTTTTCCGTGGCGGGCCCTTCAATGCAAAAAGTCCCTGCCGGTGCCGGGCAGGGACTTCATGCCTGTGGTCGTTGAGCTGCGGTCAGGCCGCTTCGGCCTGGGCCGCCGCATTGCGCCGCTCGCTTTCCTCGCGCGACAGCGCGACGGATGTGCGCACGCCCTTCGAGACGAAATCCATAAGCCCGGCCACCACACGTTCGTTGGGGTCGATACCGGCGCAGCTCAGCACCTCGCGTCCATCGCGAGAGCGTGCCCAACGGGCGATCTGCTCGGGGCCGTTGCCATACTTCTTGTCGTCGGATATGGCGTCATCCAGAGCGGCCAGTACGACGGCCGCGAATAGTTTACGCGCACGGTTGCCCTGTTCTGCGTTCAGGGCCGTGCCATCGACGAAATCCTTCATGAGTCGTCCTTGTTCTTATTGCTCTTGCGTTTCGGGCGTCAGACGCTTGTGACTGTTTTTAGGTGATTCGGATAGAGCGAAAACACATAGCAGGCATGCGTCAGGTGCATATCTTGTGAGGCAAGTTCGTGGGAGTGCCCCGGCTTGTCATGCGCCCGGACAGGCGGTATGCACCACCACCGAAACGCAGAAACGGATGTAAGCCCGAAATGCCCAAGATCAATGGTAACGAGATTCGTCCCGGGAACGTGCTGGAACACAATGGCGGTCTGTGGTCCGCGGTCAAGGTCGATCACGTCAAGCCCGGCAAGGGCGGGGCGTTCGCGCAGGTCGAATTGCGCAACCTGCGCAATGGATCGAAGCTCAATGAACGGTTTCGCAGCGCCGACAAGGTGGAGCGCGTCCGGCTGGAGCAGAAGGACCAGCAGTTTCTTTATCAGGATGGCGAGGCCCTCGTCTTCATGGATACCGAAACCTACGAGCAGATCGAGCTGCCCGCCGAGATCCTCGGTGAACGCCGTCCGTTCGTGCAGGACGGCATGACCATCACGGTGGAATTCCACGAGAACGAGGCATTGAACGTCACCCTGCCGCAAAAGGTCGTGTGCAAGGTGGTCGAGACAGAGCCGGTCGTGAAGGGGCAGACCGCCGCCAACAGCTTCAAGCCGGCCGTCCTCGACAACGGAGTGAAGGTCATGGTGCCGCCTTTCGTGGGGCAGGACGAGGATATCGTCGTCAATACCGATACCATGGATTACGCCGAACGCGCCTGATACCGGCCGGATCAGCCGGCGGGGCGGGGGCCTTGCCGGTGATCCGCCGACAGGATCATCCGCGCTTCCCACGCGCGCAACAAGGGCCGTGCGGGATCGAAGGCCGGTTGATCGAAGTCTCGCAGGCGCGGGAACAAGGCCAGTAATTCGTCGAGCGTCGCCTGCGGCACAGAACCGAGTGTCTGCGGACCGGGCCGGAACGTCTCGGTTTCCAGCCTGTCGGCCCAGATGATATGGTGCGCCTCGCACATGATGTGCAGGTACCGTACGCCATTTTCCTGCGGCGCACGAAAGATCGTGTCGCCGTTGACCAGATGCTGCGCCGCGATCAGACCCTCGGTGATGCCGAAATGCAGTTCCGCCATCCAGTGCCGCACGAGGATGCGGTGCTGCGGCGAGACCAGCATGTCGCGCGCGGGCCGACCCGTGCCAAGCGCATCGGCGCAAAGGCGCACGGGCTGAAACTGGGGCCGGGCGCGCAGATCGGCGGCAGACAGCGCCACCTCGCCCACCCAGCACAGCCGCTGCAGCCCTGCATCGCGGGTGCGCACGGCGTCGCCGGGCGTCAGATCCTCGACCGGAACATAGCCCCGATCCGTCAGGATCCGCGTGCCGGGCGTGAAACAGGGCGGCGAGATCGGCCCGCCGATGATGGGCGATGCCAGCGCGCCGGCCTCGATCGGTGACTGGCCATAGTCGCCGGGACCCTCGAACGCCGCGACCACCTCAAGATCGACCCCGACTGGCGGAAACCCGCCCGGAGGGCCGACAAAGGCCAGCCCCTCGACCGTGCCGTAGGCGGGGGACTGCCCCGGTTCGTTGACATTGTACCCCAGCACGTCCCAGGTGTCGCCCGAGGACGGGTCACGGACCGTCAGCCGGTACTCGGCCTCGACCCGGGCACCGTCGGTGTAGCCCGCACCGTCGATGGTCTGGTTGCCATCAAGCCGCTGGTTGCCGTCATTATCGTCAAAGCGCGTGTCTGATCCGCCATCTCGAATGAATGTTTCATGCCAAGCGGCGGTGTCGAGGCGCAGCGTCTCCCCGACAAGATGCGTGCCGTCGCCTTGCGTGACCCCGTCCAGCGACTGCCCGCCGCTTATGGTGATATTGCCCGCCTCGAGCATCCAGACGCTGTAATTTGCCATGGGTCCGCGATCCTGCCGAAATGTAACCTCGGGTCAGGCATAGCGGACGGGGCTGACCAGACGGTAAACACCCGCTGAAAAGGCATGTCGTGGTTAACGGCGGCGGCGCCCGGCCCATGGCGGGCAGGCAGGCATGTCAGGCGGGGTCGATGCGGGCGGTATCGGCGGTCATGCCGGGCACAGCCCGATCAAATCGCAGATAGGCGATGCCGCGCCCGCCGGACTGGGTGTAAAGCCGGCCGGCCGGCTTGCCCTCGGGGGTCGTGATCTCGGTGCCCGCGGGGGCCGCGCCCTCGACAGCGACGACCGTCAGGCCCTTGCGCAGTTCGGTCTTGTGCTTCATCCGCGCGGTCACTTCCTGCCCGACATAGCAGCCCTTGCGGAAATCGACGCCGTTCAGCTTTTCCAGCCCGGCCTCGAGGATCAGGGTGTCGGGCGTCAGCTCCACGCCGGTCTCGGGGATGCAATGCGCCACGCGGATCGCGTCGAAATCGGTGCCGTCATCGGTGCCGTCACCGCCGTAAAGCCGCCAGCCCAGATCGGGGTGACGTGGATCGGGCAGGGCGCCGTCGGGGGCCGGGCCGGTGCCGCGGCCGACCTTCATGTCGGTTTCGCTGATCGTCACGTCCGCGCGCAGCTTGTACATGTTCAGCCGCTGCTGCAGCGGGCCTGCAAGGCTGTCATCCACATCCAGCAGCAGGGCACCATCCCCGCGCCGCAGCAGAAAGAAATCGGCCAGGTATTTGCCCTGCGGCGTCAGCATCGCCGTGTAGACAAGGCCATGATCCAGCCGCCCCAGATCGTTTGTCACGAGGCCTTGCAAAAAGCTTTCGGCATCGCTGCCGGTGATCTCGAATACCTTGCGTGTCATCATCGTTCCCTTTGCCAGTCCTGCCAGATATAGGATCTGGCGAGGCACACGAAAGGGCCCGTCATGCGCGCCGCTGTTTCCGTCATCATCCCCACGCTTGACGCAGGGCGCGCGCTGCCCGCTTGTCTGTCGTCGCTGGTCGAGGGCCTGCAGGCCGGGATGATCCGCGAAGTGATCGTCAGCGACGGCGGATCGCGCGACGCCACGCGTCGGATCGCCGATGCGGCGGGCGCGCAGGTCGTGACCGGGCCGGCCTCGCGCGGGGGCCAGTTGCGGCGCGGCGCGGCGGCGGCGCGGGGCGAGTGGCTGCTTGTGTTGCACGCCGACACGGTGCTGCCACAGGGCTGGACCCGCACGGCACGGGCGCAGATGCGGGCGGGCGGTCCGGCGGCGTTCCGGCTGTCCTTCGACGCGGCGGGGGTCATGCCGGCGCTGGTGGCGGGCTGGGCCAATCTGCGCAGCCGGGTCTTCGGCCTGCCTTACGGCGACCAGGGGTTGCTTGTCCCGCGCGACAGCTACGAGGCGGCGGGGGGCTATCCGGACATCCCGCTGATGGAGGATGTGGCGCTGGCGCGCGCGCTGGATCGCCGGATCGCGCTGATGCCGCTGGCGGTCACCACGGCGTCCGACCGTTACATGCGCGCCGGATGGCTTCGGCGCGGGGCGCGCAATCTGGGAACCCTCGTGCGCTATCTCTGCGGTGCGGACCCCGACCGCCTCGCGGCGCGCTACCGGCGGTGAGGCGCGCGTCGCAATCTGGACAAGCGCAGCGGGCTGTGAGACATGCCCAGCCACAGCAAGAGCACGCCGTCAGGAGACGCCGATGACCACCACACGTTTCGCCCCGTCGCCCACCGGCCACATCCATGTCGGCAACCTGCGCACCGCGCTGATGAATTACATGATCGCCGCCAAGGCGGGGGGTACATTCATCCTGCGCATCGACGACACCGACCCCGAACGGTCGCGCGAGGAATATGTCGACGCGATCAAGGAGGATCTGGAATGGCTGGGCCTGCACTGGACCCGGGTGGAGCGGCAGTCGCAGCGCCTTGACCGCTACGCAGAGGCCGCCGACCGTCTGCGCGGCATGGGCCGCTTCTACGAGGCGTTCGAGACCCCGACAGAGCTGGACCTCAAGCGCCGCAAGCAGCTCAACATGGGGCGTCCGCCGGTTTATGATCGCGCCGCGCTGAACCTGTCGGACGACGAAACGACCGCATTGCGCGCCGAACGCGGGCCGGGTGTCTGGCGGTTCAAGCTGAACCACGAGCGGATCGAGTGGCGCGACGGCATCCTTGGCGAGGTGTCGATCGACGCGGCTTCGGTCAGCGATCCGGTGCTCATCCGCGGTGACGGGCAGGTGCTTTATACGCTGGCCTCGGTCGTCGATGATGTCGAGATGGGGGTCACCCATGTCGTGCGCGGTTCGGATCACGTGACCAACACCGCCACGCAGATCCAGATCATCGAGGCGCTTGGCGGCACTCCGCCCGAGTTTGCGCATCATTCGCTGCTGACGGGACCGCAGGGCGAGGCGCTGTCGAAACGTCTGGGCACGCTGTCCTTGCGCGAACTGCGGGCGCGCGGGGTCGAGCCGATGGCACTGCTCAGCCTGATGGCGCGGTTGGGATCAAGCGATCCGGTGGAACTGCGCAGTGACATGGCCGCGTTGATCGACGGCTTCGATATCGAGCGGTTCGGCGCCGCACCGACGAAATTCGACGAGCGGGACCTCTTTCCGCTCAGCGCCCGGATCAATGCCGCGCGCCCCTATTCGGATGTCTCGGCCACCATTGCTGCGCTTGGCGTGCCCGACGCCCTTGCCCCGCAATTCTGGGAAGTGACCCGCGAGAACATCACCACGCTGAAAGATCTCGAGGCGTGGTGGGTCATGTTCCGTGACGGGGCAGAGCCCGAGGTCGCCCCCGAGGATGCCGAATTCATTGCCGAGGCGATGACGCTTCTGCCCGAGGGTCCGCATGACAACGACACCTGGGGCCAGTGGACCGCCGCGGTCCGCGAGGCGACGGGGCGCAAGGGCAAGGCGCTGTTCATGCCCTTGCGCAAGGCGCTGACCGGACAGGCGCACGGGCCCGACATGGCCAAGGTGCTGCCGCTGTTGCAGGTGATCCGGGCGAAGGGCTGAGCCAGGCGGCGCGTGCAGTGTTCGCCACTGCGCGCTGTGCGGTGTAGAATCGAGGTGCCGCACCGGCGCGATACGCGGCGCAGCGCCATCGCATGTCTGCCCCACGGACAGGCGATTTGTCGAGGCTGGCGCGTTGATGGGGGCTTTGCGGCGTTGCTTGCCGGGATAACGAGCGCCGAAAATCCGTTGTGGCGCCTGCCCGCGGACATGCGATGGCGCTGCCTTATCGTCCGTCAGCAGCAAATGCAGCGGACCGGATCCGCCAAGCCTCACCCCTACGCAAGCCGCGTCGCCCCGACCCGCGACAGATGCGCGTCGACCATCGCGCGCTCGTCCGGGTGCAGCGGTACGTGGCGCGGATAGCGCGGGGCCGCGCGGTCGTCGAGGATCGGCGCGTCCCAGCCATGGGTGGTGTCGAAGAACCGCGTGACGCCGTCCTCGCCGAATTCGCGCAGATAGCCTTGTACGACAACGTCGAGATAGCTCAGCAGGACGGGCCGCGCGGCGTCCGGCGCGCCGTGCCGCCCCTCGGGGATGGTATAGACCGCGATCTGGGGGGCGTGCGGCAGGGTGTGACGCACCTGATCGGCTGCCGGCGCGCGCATATATGCCGCCTCGCGCCGGTCGAGCGCGGCCCAGTCCGCGTCGGGCACCGGCGCGATCAGGCCCTCGATTTCGGCGTTCGGGTCGGGCACCACCGTCAGGAACGCCACGGGCCGCAGATCGGTATGCCGCCAGATCCGCCGCCAGCCCGCGAGATGTGCCGCGCGCGCATCCGCGAATCCGTGCGGGGCCCGATTCACGAGGCTGCCATAGCCGAAAAAATATGCATCCTGCATGAGGGTTTTCCGTTCGTCCTGATCTGGATCAATGTGTCGCAGCACTGTCGGCGCAATCCTGCCCGAGTTCAAGTACGGGGCATTCTCGGTCATGCGGATCACCAAACGCGCCAACATCGCCATGCGGCTGCTCATGTTCTGTGCAGCAAACGAGGGTCGTCTGGTGACGAAATCCGAGATCGCCGAACGGTGCAACATTTCTGAAAGTCATCTGGCGCAGATCATCAACCGCTTGGGCCAGTTGGGATTCCTGCGCACACGGCGGGGGCGTACCGGGGGCGTCACGCTGGCGCGTCCGGCCGAAGAGATCCGCGTGGGCGAGGTGTTCCGCCGCCTCGAAGAGAACACGCCCGTCGCCGAATGCTTTGCCGATGCCGACAATACCTGTCCGCTGACCCGTGCCTGCCGGCTGCGTCTGGCGATTGCCGACGCGGTAGAGGCGTTCTTCGCGCAGCTCGACGGGGTGACGCTTGATGCGCTGGTCTGCGACAACGACGCCCTCTTCGCGATCTTTTCCATCGCGCCGTGCCCGCAACGGCCTTGAAGACGGGGATATACTCGACTAACCTTTCAAGTGACCAGACAGGGAGAACCGGCACGTGCCGGTGCCGAAGGAGCAACCGCCCCGGAAACTCTCAGGCCACAGGGACCTGTCAGGTCGATGAAACTCTGGAGAGATCCCGCGATATACGTGGGACGCCGAAGGGATAGCGATCTCAGGCGAAAGGACAGAGGGGGCATCGCGGCGCGGCCATGTCGAGGGCGCGTATTGACGGTGCCGGATAGATCAGCGTCTGATCCGGACCTTGACAACGAGAAGGGACGCGGATGTCTGATCTGCAAATCACACCACTCAACGCGCTGCATCACGCGCTTGGCGCCAAGATGGTGCCCTTCGCGGGATATGACATGCCGGTGCAATATCCTCTCGGGGTGATGAAGGAACATCTGCATTGCCGGTCGAAGGCCGGGCTGTTCGATGTCAGCCATATGGGGCAGGTGATCCTGCGCGCGCCGGGCGGCTACGGCGAGGTTGCCGCGGCGGTGGAGGGGCTGGTGCCCGTCGATCTTCTGGGCCTTGGCGTGATGCGGCAGCGCTACGGGATGTTCACCGATGACGCGGGCGGCATCCTTGACGATCTGATGATGGCAAATCGCGGCGATCACATGTTCGCGGTGGTCAACGCGGCCTGCAAGGCCGACGACATCGCCCACATGCGCGCGCATCTCGACGGCGTCGAGGTCGAGGAGGTCATCGACCGCGCGCTTCTGGCACTGCAGGGGCCGTCGGCGGAGGCCGCGCTTGCGGCCCTCGTGCCGGAGGTGGCCGAGATGCGGTTCATGGACGTGGGCCTAGTCCCGTCGGAGTTTGGCGAGCTGTGGATCTCGCGGTCCGGCTACACGGGCGAGGACGGGTTCGAGATCTCGGTCGAGGCGCATCTGGCCGAGCCGCTGGCGCGCGCGCTGCTGGAGCACGCCGATGTGGAGCCCATCGGCCTCGGGGCGCGCGACAGCCTGCGACTGGAGGCCGGACTGTGCCTTTACGGGCATGACATCGACACCACCACAACCCCGGTCGAGGCCGGTCTGAAATGGGCGATCCAGAAGGTGCGCCGCGCGGGCGGCGATCGCGCGGGCGGCTTCCCAGGCGCGGACCGGATCCTTGACGAGCTGCAGAACGGCGCACCGCGCGCCCGCGTCGGGCTGCGCCCCGAGGGCCGCGCGCCAATGCGCGAGGGCACGCGGCTGTTCGCCGAGCCGGAGGGCGGCGACCCGGTGGGACATGTCACCTCGGGCGCTTTCGGACCGACCATCGGCGCGCCGATGTCGATGGGCTACGTCCCGCGCGAGATGGCCGAACCCGATACGCGCCTTTTCGGCGAGCTGCGCGGCAAGCGTCAGCCCGTCCGTGTGGCGCGCCTGCCCTTCACCCAAGCCAATTTCAAACGCTGAACGCAAAACAGGGAGACCAGGATGAAATTCACCGAAGAGCACGAGTGGTTGCGTGTAGAGGACGACCAGGTGGTCGTCGGCATCACCGAGCATGCCAGCCAGCAACTGGGCGATGTCGTCTTCGTCGAACTGCCCGAGGTGGGGACGAAGGTGACCAAGGATGACGAGGTTGTCGTGATCGAGAGCGTCAAGGCCGCCTCTGATATCCTTGCCCCGATCGACGGCGAGATCACCGAGGTCAATGACACGCTGACCGACGAGCCCGGCCGCGTCAACGACGACCCGATGGGCGATGCGTGGTTCTTCAAGATGACCCCGAGCGAGCCTGAGCAGATGGACGAGTACATGGATGAGGCCGCCTACAAGAAATACGTGGGCTGAGCCCAGCTCGCCGCGGGGCGGATTTCGGGGAAATCCGGACGAAAATCCGTGACGGATTTTCGCGCCTCCGGCGGGAGTATTTTGGGAAAGATGAAGCCGGACAGCGCCGTGTGCCGCCCGGAACAATGAAAGGATACGGGACATGCCGTTCAAAGCGACCGAATACCTGCCATACGATTTTGCCAACCGCCGCCATATCGGCCCCTCGCCCGAGGAGATGAGCGACATGTTCAACGTGCTCGGGGTCGAGAGCCTTGACGCGCTGATCGACGAGACGGTGCCGAAATCGATCCGGCAGGACGACCCGCTCGATTTCGGCAAGCCGATGTCGGAAAGCGAGCTGTTGCACCACATGCGCGAGGTCGCCGACAAGAACACCGTGCTGACCTCGCTGATCGGGCAGGGCTATCACGACACCGTGACGCCGCCCGCGATCCAGCGCAACATCCTCGAAAATCCCGCGTGGTACACGGCCTACACGCCCTATCAGCCGGAAATCAGCCAGGGCCGGCTGGAGGCGCTTTTGAACTTCCAGACGATGGTGAGCGATCTGACCGGGCTTGCGGTGGCCAATGCCTCGCTTCTGGACGAGGCGACGGCGGCGGCCGAGGCGATGACCATGGCGCAGCGCGTGGCGAAGTCGAAAGCGCGCGCGTTCTTCGTGGATGAGAATTGCCACCCGCAGAACATCGCGGTGATGAAGACCCGCGCGGCCCCGCTGGGGATCGAGGTGATCGTCGGTGCCCCCGAGGATCTGCGCCCCGACGCCGTGTTCGGCGCGATATTCCAGTATCCCGGCACGCATGGGCAGCTGCGCGATTTCTCGGACGAGATCGCGGAGCTGCACGCGCAGAAGGCCATCGGCATCGTGATCGCCGATCCGCTGGCGCTGACCCTGCTGAAAGAGCCGGGGGCGATGGGGGCCGATATCGCCGTCGGCTCGACGCAGCGCTTCGGCGTGCCGGTGGGTTACGGCGGCCCGCACGCGGCCTATATCGCCACCAAGGATGCCTACAAGCGGTCGCTGCCCGGTCGGCTTGTGGGGGTCAGCGTGGACAACCACGGCAACCGCGCCTACCGCCTTAGCCTGCAGACCCGCGAACAGCATATCCGCCGCGAGAAGGCCACCAGCAATGTCTGCACGGCACAGGCGCTGTTGGCGGTGATGGCGTCGATGTACGCGGTGTTCCATGGCCCCAAGGGCCTGAAGGCGATTGCGCAGCGCATCCACCGCAAGACCGTCCGGCTGGCCAAGGGGCTGGAGGCCGCGGGGTTCAAGGTGGAGCCGGACACGTTCTTCGATACGATCACCGTCGATGTCGGGCTGTTGCAGCGCGGCGTGTTGCAGGCCGCCGTGGGCGAGGGCGTCAACCTGCGCCGCGTCGGCGCCACGCGGATCGGCATCACGCTGGACGAATGCACCCGCCCCGAGATCATCGAGGCGGTGTGGCGCGCCTTCGGCATCGATCAGCAGGATCATGATTTCACGCCCGAATACCGCATGCCGGACCCGCTGCTGCGTAGCAGCGATTACCTGACGCATCCGATCTTCCACATGAACCGGGCCGAGACCGAGATGATGCGCTACATGCGCCGGCTTGCCGATCGTGACCTTGCGCTTGACCGGGCGATGATCCCGCTGGGGTCGTGCACGATGAAGCTGAATTCCGCGGCCGAGATGATGCCGATCAGCTGGCCCGAATTTTCGCGCCTGCATCCCTTTGCTCCTGCCGATCAGGCGCAGGGGTACCGGCACATGATCGACGACCTGTCGGCGAAGCTGTGCGAGATCACCGGCTATGCCGCGATCTCGATGCAGCCCAATTCGGGCGCGCAGGGTGAATACGCCGGCCTGCTGAGCATAGCCGCCTGGCACCGCGCCGAAGGGCAGGGGCACCGCCGCGTCTGCCTCATCCCGATGAGTGCGCATGGCACCAACCCCGCCAGCGCGCATATGGTCGGCTGGGACGTGGTGGTGGTGCAATCCGCGGCGAACGGCGATATCGACGTCGAGGATTTCCGCGCCAAGGCCGAGAAGCATTCCGACAATCTCGCCGGTTGCATGATCACCTATCCGTCCACACATGGCGTCTTCGAGGAAACCGTGCGCGAGGTCTGCGACATCACCCATGCGCATGGCGGGCAGGTCTATATCGACGGGGCCAACATGAACGCGATGGTGGGGCTGTCGCGCCCCGGCGATCTGGGCGGCGATGTCAGCCACCTCAACCTGCACAAGACGTTCTGCATCCCGCATGGCGGCGGCGGCCCCGGCATGGGCCCGATCGGCGTAAAGGCGCATCTGGTGCCACACCTGCCCGGCCATCCCGAGACCGGAGGCACCGAAGGTCCGGTCAGCGCGGCGCCTTATGGTGCGCCGTCGCTTCTGCCGATCTCGTGGGCGTATTGCCTGATGATGGGCGGCGCGGGCCTGACGCAGGCGACGCGGGTGGCGATCCTGAATGCCAACTACCTCGCCAAGCGTCTCGAAGGGGCGTATGACGTGCTTTACAAAGGTACCGGTGGGCGCATCGCACATGAATGCATCCTCGACGTCCGGCCCTTTGCCGACAGTGCCGGCGTGACCGTCGATGACATCGCCAAGCGCCTGATGGATTGCGGCTTTCACGCGCCGACGATGAGCTGGCCTGTCGCCGGCACGCTGATGGTCGAGCCCACGGAATCCGAGACCAAGGCAGAGCTTGACCGCTTCATCGACGCGATGCTGGCGATCCGCGCCGAGATCCGCGACATCGAGGAGGGGCGGATTGACGCGGAAAACAACCCCCTCAAGCACGCGCCGCACACGATGGAGGATCTGGTCAAGGACTGGGACCGGCCCTATAGCCGCGAGCAGGGCTGCTTCCCGCCGGGCGCGTTCCGGGTCGACAAGTACTGGCCGCCGGTCAACCGGGTGGACAATGTCTATGGCGACCGCCACCTCGTCTGCACCTGCCCGCCACTGGAGGATTACGCCGAAGCGGCGGAATGAACCTTGACAGGCACGACACAGGTAATGCCGGACCCCCAAGGTTCGGCATTATCCATGTGGCGGGACAGCGAGGCACCGGTTTACGCAGCGTTCGGGATGTGACCCGGCCCGCGAGGCCGTCCAACCGACTGTGCCGATGCGGCCCGTCGGAAAAGACGTTCGCCGCGGATACAGATCGTCGGGTCGCCACCGCGCACCGTTGTCGCACGCGAGACCACCGCGCCGCCAAGTCAACCGGGGCCGCATGACCTTGCGATCGCGCGGGACACGCCACGGCAAGGCCAGTGTTGCGCGCAGGCCGGGGTCGGCATCGAACAGAATCAGCCGCCCGCCTGAGGCCTCGGCGATCTCGGCGGTGATGGCGGGCCCTCTCTGTTGAGGATGTTGTTCGCTGCTCGACTTTTCCTCTATTCCTCAGGTGGGCGGGACAGGATGATGAGTTGGGCCATTCACCGGAACGAAAGACGGCTGTGCTGAAGCGGATGCTGCCGCCGAACAGCCTGATGCGGTTGCAATAGGAACCCATGAAATCCTTCCCCGTTTCCCATGATGGGAACCACGATGGTGGTCCCCGGTACGCTCAGGCCCGCTGTGGCGATATTTGACGCCGTCCTGTGGCCGATCGCCGGAAAGTATGTTCCCGGTCATGGATGCTGCGTTGGATGACGCGTTGCGTCCACCAACAGACCGCGCCGCCAACCGGTGCGCCTGCTTTTGCGCAAGCAGGGGCAAGCGCGGCACGTAGAAGAAGGGTGTGCAACATGTCTTTCCGCCTTGCTTTGCCCGGTTCGCGGGCTGAAGACAGGCGTCTTCGCCTCAAAACGCACGACGCCATCACGAACTGGACTCTGATCCGGCGTTGATGGAACTCTCGGGCTGAACAGTCGTTGTTTTCCTCGGCGGGTCCCCGCCGCATGACAGATCAAACGAGTGATCCCATGCTGACCGACCTCGGCAAGAGGACCGGACACGGTGCCATCCGCGCGGCGCTGGCCACCGGGCCCGTGATGACGCAAAGTATGGCCGAGTGGGATAACGCCGGCGACCGCAGGGCTCGGAAGACCAGACCGTTTTCTTTATTATCCTTACCAATGCAGGAGACACATGACAGCAAGACCGACACGCGCCCTGAGTGACGTTCTGGACCAGATCGAGATGTCGGCGACAGGTGACCGTATCGCCGTCGCGGACGTGATAGAGACATTGGGACAACGGTCCTTCGCCTCGCTGATGCTGATCTTCGCCTTGGTCTGCGCCTCGCCCGCGAGCGCGATTCCGGGGCTCACGGCGATCACGGCGGTGATCCTGTTTTTTCTGGTGGTCCAGATGGTCATCGGCCGCAAATCCGTGTGGCTGCCGGGTGTCGTCACCCGGCGACACATGTCCACCGCCAAACTCTGCGACGGGATCGCCTGGTTGCGCAGGCCCGTCCGTTTCGTGGAAAGGTTGCTGAAACCCCGGCTTGTCTTTCTCTTTTACCGGCCGTGGTTCTGGCTGCCGCTCTGCCCGATCCTCGGTCTGACGCTTTTCATGCCCTTCATGGAGTTCATTCCGATGTCCGGCTCATTGGCAGGCGGCGTGGTTGCGCTTTTCGCCGCCGGTCTGCTGACGCGCGATGGTGTGCTGGTGGTGGTGTCGCTGGTCTTGCTGGCGACGATCCCGGCTGCGGTCTGGTATCTCGGCGTCAGCGGCTGACACGCCGCGATGCTGTGTGGGCGCAAGGTCTTTGGATGGGCTGAACCACGTCAAGCGCCCAGAAGACCCTAAACCCCGTCCAGATCAGGCCCGCCTGTGCTGCAGGAAGAACCGCAGCATCTCGCGCGAGGCGTCCGGGCCTTGCGGGTCGGTGTAGCTGCCGCCCGACTGGCCGCCGGACCAGGCATGACCCGCCCCGTCGATCTGCCAATGCTCGACCAGGCTGTGGCCCTCGGCATCGTCGTGACGGATCTGCCGGTAGGTGCGCCCACCGTCCGAGCGTCCGGACACGTCGCGCGTCTTCAGGTCGCCGCGCGCCCGCAACGCCTGCGCCACGACAGCCACGCCGTTTGTGGGGTTCACCGTCGTGTCGGCCAGCCCGTGGAACACGATGGTCGGCACGGCCCCGGCCTGCGGCCGGCCCGGCGATCCGCCGCTCATGGCGGCGAGGGCCGTCGGCCCGTCCCGCGCCCCGCCGACCGGCAGGCCGGAATGCACACCGACCGCCGCGAAGAGATCGGGATAGGCCGCGCCGATTATGGCCGCCGCCGCCCCGCCCGCCGACAGGCCGGCGGTATAGACGCGGCCTGCATCGGCCGGATGATCGCGCAGGATGTCGCGCACGATCCCCGCGATGATGGCAGGCTCGCCGCGGCCGCGCGCCTGATCGCCCGGCTGGTACCAGTTCCAGCATTTCTGGGCATTCGCCGCCTGGGGCTGGGCGGGATAGGCGATCAGGCACCCGAATTCCTCGGCCAGCGTGTTCATCCCTGTGCCGATGGCGAAATCCTCGGGCGACTGGGTGCATCCATGCAGCATCACGACCAGGGGCATCGGCCCGTCGGGCTGTGTGGCGGGAACATAAAGCCGGTAGTCCCGGCTGCCCTGCGGACCGCCATGTGTCAGCGACAGGAATCGCGCGCCGTCCGGAATGTCGACCTGCGCGGGTGGCGCATCCCCGCCCGTCGGCATCACGCGCGCCGCGAGGCCGCTCAGCGTGTCGCGCAGGGATGTGCGGGGGTTTTGCGCAGCAGGTCTGTGGGTCTTGGCGGATTTCGACGTCTGCGGATGCTCGCCGCCGACCGTGTCGTCGAGCCGGGTGAATGTCCCATCGATGACATCGTCACGGGCGGATGGATCGGCCGCGGCGCCGCGATCATCGGGCGCCGGCGGGGCCTGCATGAGAGACTGGATCAGCGCGGTTGCCTCGTCCAGCCTGCCAGCCTTGGTGAGTTCGGTGGCACGGGCCATGCCGCGCGCGAAGGAAGTGGTCATCGGGATACTTTCCAGGGTGATGGATCAGAGTGAACGATCGGCCAGCGCAGCCTTGACCGCATAAGGTGCTTGCAATGCGCCCAGAATGGAGAGGGCGGAAATGGTGTCGGGGGCAAGCACGGCGGTGACGTCGGGGGCGATCAGGACAAGGGGTGGTCAGCCCATGCGTGATGCGCCGCGGCCCCTGATCGACGCTGTTGCGCACGACGATCCCGCGCACCGTGTCGGCGTGACGGTCAATCTGGTTGCGGATGGCGGTCCGGATGAAATCGCTGCAGTTGGAACGGAACCCGTCCTGCACCAATAGCGCGATCTGGCCGGGATTTACATGACCCGGATTGAGGCTCAGCGTCTCGGACACGGGCGCACGGGCCGGCGTCGCACTGGATCGTGCCATCCTGCATCTCCTTTCACATCCGTATTGATGGTAAAAGGATGCCCTCAGGATAGCAAACCTTTGCTCATGGCCCGGACTTGGGGCACTCGACGCCCCACGCGGGCCCATGGCTGGGGCGCCATCGACCGCGCCTCATTTTCCGGGGGATATCCGCATGCAATGGTGTTTATTGCCGAAGGCCACAATTCGTGGCGCTGTCAATCTCGGAGGTGCCAGGCGGACCGCCAGCCATGATTACAGATCAAGGAATTTGACCTCGTTCCGGCCTTCGGTCACAGTTTGCGCATGTTTCGCCCGCACGGATTCCAGACATGACGCGGCCCAGTGGCTTTGACGAACGCAACGCGCGTATCTGCCTTTTGCTTGACGTGTCGCCGTCCCTGCGCCTGCGCGACGTGGCGCAAGATCTGGGCGTGACCGAGATGACGTTGCGCCGGGACGCTGCATCGGGCAAGGCGTGGTTCGCCTGTCAGGGCGGGTTCCTCGTGAGGGCCCGCAGCACCGATTCCTACGATTTCGACGAACAGATGCGGCGCGCCAGCGAGGCCAAGCGCCTTGCGGCGGATCACGCGGCCCTTCTTGTGCCGGAGGGCGCCTGCGTGTTCCTTGATACGGGCACGACCCTGCCGCACCTTGCCCGTGCGCTGGCATGCAGCGGGGTGCGGCGGATCGTGACCCATTGCCTGACCTCGGCAGAGTTGTTGCAGGGCCGGACCAGCGTCGAGGTCGAGTTCATCGGCGGTCGGCTGCAAAGCCGCACGCGATCGTGTCATCCGCCCGATCCGCTTGAGGTGCTGAAACCCATGGGGATCGAGATCGGCTTTTTGTCGGCCGGCGGTCTCTGGGACGGGCGCGAGCTTAGTTGTTCGCACCATTACGAGGTCGCGATGAAACGTGCGGTGATCGCCCTTGCGTCCGAGAGTTGGTCGGTCTTCGATTCCAGCAAGGTCGGCGCGCGGCGCGATTACCGCTTCGCGGAAATCGACGAGATGTCCGGGGTGATCACCGAACACGGCGTCGGACGCCGCGCCGTGCCGCTTGCAAAGAACGGCTGACGCATCCGCTTTTTCGCTTGACGACTCCCAGCGGCTTCGTTTGGATAAAACATAATGTTGTGATCCGAACAGAAATCGGCGCAGCCTTTCCGGTCGTTGGAGGAATGGCCGGACATGTTCCAGCCCGGCAGGGCGTAGAGGGAGGAATACCATGAGGATGAATTTCATTTCACTGGCCGTCGCGACAGTGACCGCCGCGGGCGCCGCGCAGGCGCAGGACCAGGTGGTCGACACCAGCAACGTGAATCAGGAACTGATCCAGACCGACGAGACGTATTCGATCGCGACGGTCGTCAAGGTTGACGGCATCGCGTGGTTCGACCGCATGCGGGATGGCGTGCAGCAATTCGGCGAAGACACCGACCACGACACCTGGATGGTGGGCCCGTCCTCGGCGGACGCGGCGGCGCAAGTGCAGCTTGTCGAAAACCTGATCGCGCAGGGCGTGGACGCAATCGCCATCGTGCCGTTCTCGGTCGAGGCTGTCGAGCCGGTGCTGAAGAAGGCGCGCGACCGTGGCATCGTCGTAATCAGCCACGAGGCGTCGAATATTCAGAACGTGGATTACGATATCGAGGCGTTCGACAATCTTGCCTACGGTGCAAAGCTGATGGACGAGCTTGCCGAACAGATGGGCAAGAGCGGTCAGTATGTCGCCACCGTCGGCAGCCTGACCTCGAAGTCGCAGAACGAGTGGATCGACGGTGCCATCGCGCGGCAGAAGGAAGCCTATCCCGACATGGAGATGGCGACCGAGCGCCTCGAGACCTACGACGATGCCAACACCGACTATACCAAGCTCAAGGAAGCGCTGACCGCGCATCCCGACATCACGGGCATTGTCGGCGGGCCCATGCCCACCTCGGCGGGCGCTGGGCGCCTGATCGCGGAAAGCGGCCTGCAGGGGCAGTTGCACTTCGCGGGCACGGGCCTTCCGTCGGTGGCGGGCGACTATATTGCCAATGGCGACATCAAGTATATCCAGTTCTGGGACCCGGCCGTCGCGGGCTATGCGATGAACATGCTTGCGGTGGCCGCGCTGGAAGGGCGTGACGATCAGATCGGCGCGGGTCTGGACCTTGGCCTTCAGGGCTATGAGAACCTGAACGAAGCGGGCGAAGACCGGCAGAACGTGCTTTATGGCGCGGGCTGGGTCGGTGTGACCGCCGAAAACATGGATCAGTACAACTTCTGATCGCGCAGTCGATGGCGGGCGCCGACATTCTGTCGCGCGCCCGCATGGACCGTTCCACCACATTCACGAGGCCTCTCATGGCATCGCCCCCCTTGATCGAGCTTCGAGGCATTTCCAAGCGTTTCGGCGGTGTCCGCGCGCTGGATGATGTATCCATGTCCATCGCCCCCGCCGAGATCCGCTGCCTTGCCGGCGAGAATGGGTCGGGCAAGTCCACGCTTATCAAGATCGTCTCCGGGGTGTACCAGCCCGACGCGGGCGAGATCCTGATCGACGGCGTGCCGACGGGCCGCCTCGACCCGGCCACCTCGATCGCGCACGGCGTGCAGGTGATATACCAGGACCTGTCGCTGTTCCCGACCCTGAGCGTTATCGAGAACCTGTTTCTCAACACGTATCTGCGCGAGAAGCGCAGCATCGTGGACTGGCGCCGTGGCCGCAGGATGGCGCGCGAGGTGCTGGGGCGGCTGGATGTCGAGTTGGATCTCGACGCGAATGTCGAGACGCTGCCCGCCGCCGGCCGGCAGGTCGTCGCCATCGCCCGCGCGGTGCTTGCCGACGCGCGGCTCATCATCATGGACGAACCGACCACGGCGCTCACGGGGCGCGAGGTCGAACGCATGTTCCGGATCGTGCGCGACCTTCAGGCACATGGAATCGCGGTGCTTTTCGTCAGTCACAAGATGCGAGAGATGCTTGAGATCAGCGAGGCGCTGACTGTCTTTCGCAACGGCAAGAAGGTCGAGGAAGGCCCGATCTCGGAATTCGACGAGCGCAAGATCACCCACGCCATGACCGGGCGCAACCTGAACACCGGCCATTTCGAGGCCCCGGCCCTCGACGCCGGGACGACCCCGCGCCTGCGGCTGAAGAATGTCAGCGTGGGCGACAAGGTGAACGGCGTGTCGCTCGACATCATGCCGGGCGAGGTCGTGGGCCTTTCGGGCCTGATCGGGGCCGGGCGCCAGGCGCTGGTCAAGGCGATCTTCGGCCTGCGCCGGGACCTGACCGGCACTATGGAAATCGACGGTCAGCCGCTGGCACCCATGTCGGTGTCCGAGGCCATCGACGCGGGCGTGGCCTACGTGCCCGAGGACCGCCTGTCCGAAGGCCTGTTCCTTGACCGTTCGATCCGCGACAACGCGATCTCGGCGGCGATGGACCGCTACGCGCCGCGGCTCTGGATCGATGGTGCGCTGGCCCGCGCCGAGACCGAGGCCATGTTCGCTGACATGCAGATCAGCGCGCCCGGCACCGAGGTTCCGGTCTCGACGCTGTCTGGCGGCAACCAGCAGCGCGTGGTGATTGGCCGCTGGCTGATGACCGATGCAAGGCTCTTGATGCTCAATGGTCCGACGGTTGGGGTCGACGTGGGATCGAAGGAACAGATCCACGCGATCATCCATGGCCTGACGCGGGACAAGGGTCTCGCCGTGATCATGATATCGGACGACATTCCCGAGTTGGCCGCGAACTGCAACCGCGTGCTGACGATGGCCGACGGTCGCCTGACCGGAGAGCTGTCCGGCACGGCCCTGACCGAAGACGCGCTCGACGCTGCGCTGGTCAGCACGACCCGGAAGGAAACCGCATGAAACTGTTCGGCAGCGCCGACGCCATCATCGCGCTGATCCTTGTGGTCGCGATGGTGGTGATCGGCCTCATCAACCCCGCCTTCTGGCAGTTGTCCAACATCTTCAGCCTGCTGAAATCCAATGTGGTCATCGGCCTGATGGCGCTGGGCGTGCTTCTGGTGATGATTTCCGGCGGCATCGACGTGTCGTTTACGGCCTTCGCGGTCGCGGGGATGTACCTGGTGGTCCGCGTGATGGTGGCCATCGACTATGACGGCGTGGTCCTGCCGTTTCTGGCGGCGTCGTTGATCGGGGGGCTGCTGGGCCTCATGAATGCGGGCATCATCCACAAGTTCAACATGATACCGCTGATCGTGACGCTTGGCACGGCATCGGTCGTGCGCGGGCTGTTGCTGGGGCTCGCGGGTACGTCGAATGTCAACATCAACCAGATGCCCGACGCGCTGATCGCCCTGGGCCGCACCGACATCGTGACGCTGGAGCGTGCGAACGGCTCGACCTTCGGTCTTACCGCGATGATCGCCGTCTATATCGCGGTTGCGGTGATCATGCATCTTGTGCTGACGCGCACGATGATCGGCCGCTCTGTCTATGCCTATGGCGCTGATGCCGAGGCCGCCAAGCGTGTGGGCTTCAACACCGGGCGCACGATGATCTTCGTCTATTGCACGGCGGGCGCGCTCGCGGGGTTCGCGGGGCTGCTGCACTCGTCGATGATCTGGCTCGCCAATCCGCGCGACTTCGTCGGGCTCGAACTCGACGTGATTGCCGCTGTCGTGCTGGGCGGGGCGTCGATCTTCGGTGGGCGCGGTACGGTGCTGGGAACGGTTCTGGGTGTCTTCATTCTCGTGATGATCCAGAACTCGCTGATCCTCATGGGCATCGACACGACCTGGCAGCGTGTCGTCGTGGGCGGCATGTTGATCGCCGCGGTTGCGGTGACGGCGCTGCGCGACCGCCGCGCGCCGGTTTGAGACGGGAGAACGTGACATGAGCCAGACCAACATCCCGCAGTCCGGTGGCGGCAGCCTCAAGGGCGCGGTATTGCGCGCGGGCGGGCACACCAACGTCCAGCTGGGCGTGATCTGCCTGCTGATCCTCGTGTCGATGACGGCGCTGCGCCCGCAGATGTTCCTGTCGGCCTACAACTTTGAATCCATGGCCTTCTTCATGCCCGAACTGGGCATCCTGTCGGTGGCGATGATGATCGCGATGCTGACCGGCGGCATCGACCTGTCCATCGTCGGCGTTGCGAACCTTGCCGGCATCACCGCCGGCACCGTGTTCGGGTATGTCGCGGGCGAGGCCGGCGCCGGGTCGCTGGGCGTTGCGCCCGTGATCCTCGGCGTGGGGGTTGGTCTTCTGGTCGGTGTTCTTGCGGGGCTTCTGAACGGGCTTTTGATCTCGGGGCTGAAGATCACGCCGATCCTTGCCACGCTGGGGACGGGTCAGGTCTTCATCGGCCTGTGCCTCGTGATCACTGGCGGGCCGGCAATCGTGGGCTTTCCGTCGGGCTGGACGTGGCTTGGCAACGGCAAGATCGCGTCGATCCCGGTGCCGTTGCTACTGTTCGTGGTGCTGTGCGTGGGGCTGTCGCTTCTGCTGTCGCGCACCTCGTTCGGTCTCAGGCTCAAGCTGATCGGCAGCAACCCCAAGGCCGCGATGTACACCGGGATCGAGCGGGGGCGCATGATCGTCTGGTCCTACATGCTGACCGGGGGTCTCGCGGCGATGGCGGGAATCCTGCTGTCGGCGCGCATCAACGCGGCCAAATCCGATTACGGCGCGTCCTACCTGCTGCAGGCGGTGCTGATCGCGGTTCTGGGCGGGACCAACCCCACGGGCGGCAAGGGCAACGTGCTGGGCGTGGCGCTTGCGGTGATCTCTCTCACGTTGCTGTCGTCGGGCTTTCAGATGATGCGCGTGTCGAACCACCTGATCGACTTTGTCTGGGGCGCGTTCCTGATCGCCGTAATCGCCATCAATTCCTTCCGTGGCAGAAAGGCAGGCTAAGCATGTCCGTCTCGATCCCCCTGACGCCAGAGGCCTTCGGGCCGGCCGAACGCGTTGTTGCGCAAGGTGGCGCTTTCACCGTCACGGCGTGGCGTACCGGCCTTGGCATAGAAATGCTGCGTATCGCGAACGGGCGCGGCCATGTCGATGTGCTGCCGTTCATGGGGCAGATGGTCTGGGATGCCGTGTTCGACGGCGTGCGCCTGACGATGGACAGCGCGTTCCCAGAGCCGCGCCCGGCGACCTCGATCGTCGAGACCTACGGGTGCCTTGCCTATCACAGCGGCTTGCTGCGCAACGGCTGCCCGGGTCCCGAGGACGATCATCCGCTGCACGGAGAGATGCCGCGCAAGCGCATGGACAGCGCACGGCTGGAGTTCGACACCAATGCCGGCGGCGCGCCGGTGGTGCGTGTCGCGGGGCATGTCGATCATGTGCTGGGCTTTGGCCCGAATTACCGCGCCCGGCCTTCGGTCACCGTGGACGCGGGCACGACCATCGCCATGGGCATGACGGTCGAGAACCGCTCGGCCCTGCCGATGGAGCTTATGTACATGGCGCATGTCAACTTCGCCTTCGTCGCGGGCGGGGTGATCCACCAGGCCGCGCCGTTCACGCCGTCGCGGACGCGCGTGCGGTCGCAGGTGCCCGCGCATGTCGTGCCGACCGATGCCTACCGCGCCTTTCTCGAAGAATTGGGCGCGCACCCCGAGGTGGGCCGCATCCTTGACCGGCCCGAACGCTGGGACCCCGAACAGGTGATCTACGTGGACGCGCCGGGCACGGACGAGGACGGGCTGACCCACGCCATGCTGGAGCGGCCCGAGGGCGACGGGTTCGTGATGCGCTATGCACCGTCCGAGTTCCCGCGCCTTGGCCGCTGGATTCTGCATGGCGCCGACGCCACGGTCGCGGCCTTTGCGCTTCCCGCCACCTGCGAGCCCGAGGGCTATCTCGCGGAGACGGCCAAGGGCAACATCGCAACCCTTGCTCCGGGGCAAACCCGCAGTTTCACCGCCCGGTTCGGATACATCACAGCCGATGAGGCCGCCGTGCTTTCGGCAAAGATCGCTGCCCTGGGCGGCCAGGACAAGGACGCAGCACATGGCTGATCGCATCGCCGTCGTGGGATCGAACATGGTCGATCTCGTCACCTACGTGGAGCGCATGCCGAACCGGGGCGAAACGCTCGAGGCGCCGGATTTCGCGCAAGGCTTCGGGGGCAAGGGCGCCAACCAGGCCGTCGCCGCCGCCCGGCTGGGCGCCGAGGTGACGATGGTCACCTGCGTGGGCGACGACCTCTTCGGGCCGCGCACGCGCCAGAACCTGGCCGATAACGGCATCGACGTGACCCATGTCCGCACCGTCGCCGGCGCGCCCTCAGGCGTCGCGCCGATCTTTGTGGAGCCTGGCGGCGAGAATGCGATCCTGATCGTGAAGGGCGCGAACGGGCACCTTTCGGGTGAAGACATCGCCGCCGCCGCCGACACGCTAAAGGGTTGCGACGCAATCCTGTTGCAGCTCGAGGTGCCGTTGCAGACGGTCTACGACGCGGTGGCCTTCGGGGCGACACATGGCGTGCAGACAATCCTCAACCCGGCGCCCGCGCATCCCGACCTCGATCTCGCAAAGCTCGATGGGCTCGACTGGTTCTGCCCGAACGAGAGCGAATTGGCCCAGCTTTCCGGGATGCCCACGGACACCGACGAGGCGGTGCTCGCGGCCGCGCGGTCGTTGATCGCGCGCGGCATCCGCAACGTGATCGTGACGTTGGGCGGGCGTGGCGCGCGGCTTATCACCGACGACGACGTCGTGCAGATCGCGCCGGTGACGGTCGATGCCGTTGACACGACCGGCGCCGGCGACGCCTTCATCGGCAGCTTCGCACGGTTTCTTGCGGGCGGCGCATCCCCCGAGGCGGCGCTGTCGCGCGCCGCGCGCTACGCCGCGCACTCGATCACCGGGCGCGGCACGCAGTCGAGCTATGCCGACAGTGCCGGGTTCGACGCCTTCTGCCGCGAGATCGGGGAGGGCTGAGGCATGGCCGCGCCGACCTTCCTGGGCATCGACGTGGGCACCGGCAGCGCCCGCGCGGGCCTGTTCGACGCCTCGGGCACGCTCCTTGGGCGCGGGTCCAAGGCGATCGCGACGCACCGCCCGCGCGAAGGGTTCGCCCAGCAGGCCAGCACCGACATATGGCGCGCCGTGATCGCCGCCGTGCGCGCGGCGCGCGCCGAGGCGGGCGATGTCGATATCGCCGCGCTGGCCTTCGACGCGACTTGCTCGCTGGTGGTGTCGGGCGCGGACGGCCCCGTGTCGGTCGATCCCGACGGGGCCACGGGGCAGGACGTGGTGCTCTGGATGGATCACCGCGCCGTCGGCGAGGCGCAGGACATAAACGCGACCGGGGGGGAGCCGCTGAGCCGCGTGGGCGGAACCATCTCGCCCGAGATGCAGATGCCAAAGCTGCTGTGGCTCAAACGAAACCTGCCCTGTGCCTGGCGGTCTGCAACGGCGTTTCACGACCTGCCGGACTGGCTTGTATACCGGGCGACGGGTAGCGATGCGCGGTCGGTCAACGCGCTGGTCTGCAAATGGGGCTACCTGGGCGAGCGCGGCCTCGCCGGCGAGGGCTGGGACGACGGCTTTCTCGCCGCCATCGGGCTGGGCGACCTGGCCGGGCAGGGCCATGCCCGCATCGGCACGGACCTTGTGCTGCCGGGACGCCCGGCCGGGGTGTTGTCCGACGCGGCGGCGACGGAGCTGGGCCTCGCACCGGGGTTGCCTGTCGCCGCGGGCATGATCGACGCCTATGCCGGCGCGCTTGGCACTCTGGGTGTCCGCGCCGCGGCTGACGATGCGCCCGGTGCGCGGCTTGCGCTGATCGCGGGCACGTCGGCCTGCCACATCGTCGAGACCGACACCGCCATACCCGTACCCGGTGTCTGGGGGCCGTATCCGCAGGTCCTCACGCCCGGGCGCGTGGCGCTCGAGGCGGGGCAGTCGGCGGCGGGCGCTCTGCTCGACGCGGTGATGGCGCGGCACGCGGCCTCGACCGGCGTGGGCGCCGGGGCCAGCGGCGCGGCGGCGCTGTCGGCCCGTCTGGACGCGCTGGCCCCCGAGGGCGGGCTGGTCCGGGCCGCGCTGACCCGCGCGCGCCACGTGCAGCCGGACTTTCACGGCAACCGGGCGCCGCTGGCCGATCCCGAACGGCGCGGGATGATCTTGGGCCTCACGCTCGAAACCGGGACAGACGATCTCGCGCTGGACTACCTCGCCACGGTGCAGGCGCTGGCCTACGGCACCCGCGCGATACTCGACGCGATGCAGGTTCGGGGCATCACCGTATCGGAAATCGTTATGAGCGGCGGACTGGCCGCCAACGCCGATTACGTGACCGCCCATGCCGACGCGACGGGGTGTCGCGTTCTGGTACCCGACAACGAAGAGCCCGTCATGCGCGGTGTCGCCATCGCAGCCGCCGTGGCCGCCGGCACGTTCGCCGACCTCTCCGACGGCGCGAGGGCGATGGCCGGTCCGGCCCGCACCGTGCGACCCGACCCGGACATTCGCGCGTACCACGACCGAAAGTTCACGGTTTTCAAGGCCATGCACGCGCATTTCGACGATGTGCGCCGCCTGATGGCCGGACAGGATGAACACAACGCCGCCCCCAACGGCCGAGAGGACTGACCATGTTGCACACCAAGGACGACCGGGCGACCGCGCAGGTCCACACTGGATCGGGCGACCTGCCTGCAACCCGCGATGCCGCACCGGGCCGTAATCCGGGCATGCCACTTGATCTGTCGATGTTCGAGGGACACGCCGTCAACCGCTCCGCCGCCGAACGGCGCGTGGCCACTCTGGGCGCGCGGCGCTCGGTCAAGAAACAGTACCAGGCCGCGTGGCTCGTGAACGCGATCCGCTGCGTGGACCTCACGACGCTTTCGGGCGACGATACTGCGGGCCGGGTGCGGCGCCTCTGCGCCAAGGCCCGCAACCCGATCGCCACCCGCATCGCCGAGGGGCTGGGCATTGCCGACATGGACCTGAAGGTGGGTGCGGTCTGCGTCTATCCGACGATGGTGCCGCACGCGCTGGATGCGCTCGACGGGTCCGGCGTTCCGGTGGCCAGCGTCGCCACGGGTTTTCCCGCCGGCCTGATGCCACTCGATCTGCGTCTGAAGGAGATCGAGTGGACCGTGGCGCAGGGCGCAGATGAAATCGACATCGTCATCACGCGCGAACATGTACTGAGGCAGGACTGGGCCGCGCTTCACGACGAGATCGCACAGATGCGCGCGGCCTGCGGCGATGCGCACATGAAAGCGATCCTGGCCACGGGCGACCTTCAGACGCTGCGCAACGTTTACGCTGCATCGATGGTGGCGATGCAGGCGGGGGCGGACTTCATCAAGACCTCGACCGGAAAGGAGGGCGTGAACGCCACTCTGCCTGTCAGCCTTGTGATGCTGCGCGCTTTGCGCGACTACGGCGAGGCGACAGGCTACCGGATCGGCTTCAAGCCTGCGGGGGGGATGAAGCAGGCGAAAGAGGCGCTGGCCTGGCAGATCCTGATGAAGGAAGAGCTTGGCCGCCCCTGGCTGGAGCCGGAGCTGTTTCGTTTCGGTGCGTCCTCCATGCTTGGCGACATCGAACGCCAGCTCGAACACCATGTCACGGGGCGTTACGCTGCCTCGCATCGCCACGCCGCGTCGTAAGGGGGCCGTCATGAGCATTCAGGAGATTTTGAAGGACATGAGCTACGGACCCGCGCCAGAGGATTCCAGCATCGTGCAGGGTTGGCTTGACGCGCATCGCGACGGGTTCGGCCATTTCATCGATGGCGCCTTCACTGCGCCGGGCGAGATGTTCGAGGTTGGCAACCCGTCGACGGGCCAGACCATCGCGAAGGTCACGCAAGGGTCTGCCGGGGATGTCGACGCGGCGGTAGCGGCCGCGCGCAAAGCGCAGAAATCGTGGGGAAACCTGTCCGGCCACGCACGGGCGCGATATCTGTACGCCATCGCGCGGCACGTCCAGCAGCATGCGCGCTTTCTCGCCGTGCTGGAATCCATGGACAACGGCAAGCCGATCCGCGAGACCCGCGATATCGACGTGCCGCTGGTGGCGCGGCATTTCTACCACCATGCAGGGTGGGCCGAGATCGCCGAGGACGAGCTTCCGGGCCTGAAGCCCTACGGCGTCTGTGGCCAGATCATCCCGTGGAATTTTCCGCTGCTGATGCTGTCATGGAAGATCGCACCCGCGCTTGCCGCCGGAAACACGGTGGTCCTGAAGCCGGCCGAATACACGCCGCTGACGGCGCTGGCCTTTGCCGAAATCTGCGCCGAGGTCGGCCTGCCTGCGGGCGTGGTCAATATCGTCACCGGCGACGGAGAGACCGGTGGCGCCATCGTCGGACACGACGGCATCGACAAGGTGGCCTTCACCGGCTCGACCGAGGTGGGCAAGACCATCCGACGGCAGACCGCCGGGTCGGGCAAGGGCCTGACGCTGGAACTGGGCGGCAAGTCGCCGTTCATCGTCTTCGCGGATGCGGATCTCGATGCGGCGGTCGAGGGCGTGGTGGATGCGATCTGGTTCAACCAGGGCGAGGTTTGCTGCGCGGGCGCCCGTATCCTTGTGGCCGAAGCGGTGGCCGAACGCTTTGAAACCCAGCTTGTCAGGCGGATGGATACGGTCGTCGTCGGCGATCCGCTTGAAAAGGGGACCGACATCGGCGCGATCGTGCACCCGGTGCAACTCGAACGGATCAAGGATCTCGTCGCGCAGGGCAAAGCCGAGGGCGCGACGCTGCGGCAGGGCACGGCGCCGGACGGGTGTTTCTATCCGCCGACGCTGGCGACCAACGTCCAGCCCGCCAGCGTGCTCTCGACCGAGGAGATCTTCGGCCCCGTCGTGACGCTGACGACCTTCCGCACGCCGTCCGACGCGGTCGAACTGGCGAACAACACACGCTATGGCCTTGCAGCGTCGATCTGGACGGAAAACGTGAACCTCAGCCTTGATATCGCAGCACAGGTGAAGGCGGGCGTGGTCTGGATCAATTGCACGAACGTGCTGGACGCGGGCGCGGGATTCGGCGGCTACCGTGAAAGCGGGTTCGGCCGCGAAGGTGCCCGCGAGGGGATGCGCGCATATCTCAGGGCGCCCGCACCGCAGGGCAAGACCGCCGCGTTGCCTGATCTCGGCGCGGTCCCGCACGGTGGCGGCGTGGCGGACGCCGTGGACCGGACGGCAAAGCTCTACATCGGCGGCAAGCAGGCGCGTCCCGACTCGGGCTATGCCTATACCGTCGAGGGCGCCAAGGGGCCGGTGGGTCTTGCGGGTCTGGGAAACCGCAAGGACATCCGCAACGCGGTCGAGGCCGCCTCGAAGGCTGGCGGTTGGGGCAAGGCCACCGGCCACAATCGCGCGCAGGTGATCTACTACCTCGCCGAGAACATCTCGGCCCGCGCGGGCGCGTTCGTGGCGCGACTGGAGTCGTTCGGCCTCAAGACCGCCACGGCCAAGGCCGAGGTCGAGACCGCCATTCGCCGCTGCTTCTGGTATGCCGCCCAGGCCGACAAGTTCGATGGGGCCGTGCATCAGACCAAATCGGCGCATGTCACGCTGGCCGTGCACGAGCCGTTGGGCATCATGGGCCTTGTCTGCCCGACCGGGCAACCGCTTCTCGGCACGCTGAGCCTTGTTCTTCCTGCCATCGCCATGGGCAACAGCGTGGTCGTGGTGCCATCACAGACCCATCCGCTGGCGGCCACCGATCTTTACCAGGTGCTTGATACATCCGACGTGCCGGCCGGTGTGGTGAATATCGTCACGGGTCCGCGCGACGACCTGGCAAAGACGCTGGCGCAGCATGACGGCGTAAGCGGCATGTGGTATGTCGGCGGGGCCGAAAGCGCCGCGATGGTCGAGGCCGAGAGCGCCGGCAACCTCAAGCAGACCTGGACCGAGATCGACGGGGCCCGCGATTGGTCTGGCAAAGAGGGGCAGGGCCGCGCCTTTCTGCACCGCGCCACGCAGGTAAAGAATATCTGGCTTCCGTACGGAGAGTGACACCGGCGCGCGGCCGACCCGCATCGCGTCGGCCGGATCCGCGCATGACGTTGGACCCGGCGCCGAGCCGCGCGTCGGCCGTCCTGTCACGACCGTGAACATGCGTGGTGTCCATGTCGGGAACCGCGCACCGCGCAGTCGGTTGTCAGGTGGCCTTGGGGGTTGGCTGTCAGCCCGATACGCTCCGTCTATGGGATGGAGATCTGGATGGCCCGGACGTGCGCGGATGCAATCCCGCTGCACCGGGCGCAGGCCACCGATGCCGGACCGACACCCATGATCGCGACGTCGTTCTTTCGGGATATCGACCGTAAGCCACGTGATGGATCGGTTGACGATCACGGGCTCGCCGTCGTGCGTGTCACCTTTTCACGCGCGCGCCAAAGCCAGCCTTCGGTATGCGCGCCGGCTGCCGCTGCGGCATAGGCGAAAACGGCGGAATGATCCCGACACTATTGCGAAGGCCCGCGGTTTTTATCGTTCGCACCCATTGAACGGGAACCTTCTTGTCCCCGGCCGCGTTGACCCGGCATGACACGCGACGATGATACGACAGGGCGCTACCGGGCACACGCGCAGACCCAAAAGGCACCGCGTGACGTGTCCCGGTTTTGGTCAAGCCCATCCCGGGGTCAGGTCTGGGTCGGCGCAACCGTGGTTCTGGGGATCACGTTCTGGGTGCTGGGGCCCATCATGGCGCCTTTCATCGTCGGGGCTGTGATCGCCTATTTCCTCAATCCGTTCGTGTGCTGGCTGGATGCACACGGCATCAGGCGCACGTTCGGGGCTGCGGTGCTTGTGCTCCTGCTCATGGTCCTGATGCTCGCGGCGCTTGTCGTGCTGTTGCCGATCATCGCGTTCGAATTGACGTCCCTGATCCGCAGCATCCCCGACCAGTACGCCGCCGCGCAGGCCAAGATCGCAGAACTTTTCCCGGCGCTGACCCCGCGTGAAGCCGACGACGCCCTCGACAACCTGCTGAACAGGGTCGGCGAACGGATGGCCGAATCCGATCTGGCGGTGATGGATGGCGTCATCTCGGGGTTCGGCAGTGTTGTTCAGGCAATTTTATTCTGGGTGGTGATGCCCGTCGTCGCGTTCTACCTGCTGCTGGATTGGGAGCGTCTGGTCCGCGCGGTCGAAAACCTGATCCCTCGCGCCAATCTCGACACCGTGCGCCGGCTGGCATGCGACTGCGATCTGGTTCTTGCGGGCTAAGTGCGCGGCACCACCACGGTTTGCATGATCCTTGCCGTGTATTATGCGGCCTGCCTTGGCGTGACCGGCCTGAGCTACGGATTTCTGATTGGCACTATCGCCGGTCTGATCTCTTTCATTCCCTATGTCGGCGCGTTCATTGGCGGGTCGCTGTCCATCGGCATTGCCCTGGGCCAGTTCTGGGACGAGCCGATCTTCATCGCGATCGTGGTCGGGATCTTTCTTTTCGGACAGTTTCTTGAAAGTCAGATCCTTGTTCCGCGCCTCGTGGGGGCGTCCGTCAACCTGCATCCGGTCTGGCTGATCTTCGCGATCATCGCGTTGGGCTATCTGTTTGGCTTCATTGGGGCCATCGCCGCCGTGCCGCTCGCAGGATGCCTCGGGGTGCTGTTCAGGGCGCTATACGCGGAATATACCCGCACCGCCCTCTATGCGCCCGTGACATTGCCACAAGGCCGCGACACCGAGGATGCGCCCGTGCCATGCCTGCCGGGCACCTGATGCACAGGCGCCGCGGGTTCGGGCGGCCGCGGGCGGTTCGGCCGCGCAACGCCGGATCGGCGCCAGCGGCGGGTTCCGGTCATTTCATCAACGGGTCGGTCGATGAAAAGAACATCGCCTGGCTGATCGCGGATCGCACTTGTGCATCCGTGTAGGGCTTGGTGATCAGGAAGGCCGGTTCCGGGCGGTTCCCGTGCAACAGCCGCTCGGGATAGGCGGTTATGAAGATCACCGGGATATCCGCCATCTTGCGCAGGATCTCGTTGACGGCTTCGATGCCCGAGGAGTCATCGGCAAGCTGTATGTCCGCGAGAATGAGTTGCGGCGGGGATTTCTGGGCAAGCGTGACGGCCTGTTCGTGGGTGCGGGCGATGCCCAGAACCTCGTGGCCCATGTCGGTGGCGACGTTCCGGATATCCATCGCGATCACGCCTTCGTCCTCGATGATGATAAGCGTGCCCCGGACGGTCGTCCGCATTTCCGCAAGCGCGGTGTCGACAAGGCGCTTGGCCTCGGACGCGGTGGTGTCCATCACCGCCGCGATGTCCTCGACACCGCATTCCTCGATCGTGTTCAGCAACAGCGCCTCTCGGCTGCGCGGGGTAAGCCGTGCCATGTGGCGTTCGGCGCGCTCTTGCAGCGTGCCTTCGGCGGGGCGGCCCATGAGCGCCCCGTCGCCGGCCCATATCCGGTGAAAGGCGCGGAAGAGGGCGATGCGCGGCGACAGGGCGGGATCAAGCGACGTCCGATCCGCAAGGATCGCCTCCAGCGTCTCGGCCGCATAGGCATCCCCGGCGCTCTGACTGCCGGACAGGGCCCTTGCGTGCCGGCGCAGGTAGGGAAGGGCCTCCGCGATCTGGCGCGAATCGCCGCCTGCAGCGTCTTCGAGTTGCATCGTCTTTCCCTTCAATTGCAGACTTTTTCAGGATACGCTTTTCAGTCATGGAACAAAACGCCACGTCGAACCGTTTGTTCCCCGCGCCAAGGAAAAATTCCGGAAAGTCGAAAGAAGACCGATGCCCGAACAGGACCCGAAGAATACCGACGGACCCGGCGACCGGTCCGACCGGACATCAGATATCGATCAGCAGATCTCCGAAAACCTTCGGAAGCTCTACCAGTCCACCATCGACGAGGAGCTGCCCCAGTCGTTGCGCGATCTTCTCGACCGTCTGAAGGCGCAGGATGATGACGATGACTGACGCATCCCGCACGAAAGCCGAGACCCGTGACGAACTTGTCGGCCTTGTGCCGGAATTGCGGGCCTTTGCGCTCAGCCTGTCGCGCAATCCGTCGGCCGCAGATGATCTGGTGCAGGAAACCGTGCTCAAGGCCTGGGCCAAGCTCGACAGTTTCACGCCGGGCACCAACATGCGTGCGTGGCTGTTCACGATCCTGCGCAACACGTTCTATTCGGGCGCGCGCAAGGCGCAGCGCGAGGTGGCCGATGTGGACGGCGCCCACGCGGCGCGGCTGTCGCAGGGTCCCGACCATGACGGGCGGCTGGCGCTGCGGGATTTCGCCGTGGCCTTTGCCAAGCTGCCCGACGAACAGCGCGAGGTCCTGATCCTGATCGGGGCCTCGGGCCTGTCCTATGAAGAGGCCGCCCAGACCTGCGGTTGTGCCGTGGGCACGATCAAGAGCCGTCTCAACCGCGGCCGCGCAAGGCTGGCCGAACTGCTTGAAACGGCGCCGGACGCCCCGGCGCAGCATGCCGAGGCGGCGCCGGGAATGGCCGGCCCCGTCCACGCGAAACGCGGGGTCTGATCCATGCGCGGGTCGCGCCTCGGGCATCTGTCGAAAGGCCTGACCGTTCGCCTTTTGGTGATGCTGTCGGTGGCGTTGGTGCCGCTTGGCACCTTTGCCGTGATGCAGAACGATCGCGCCCGGTCCGAGGCACAGCGCAGCCAGGACACGATGTTGCTGAGCACGACATTCGCCTCGGTCGCGGGCGAACTTTCGCTCATTCGTGGTGCGCTCGGCTCTGCCGAGGCGCTAGGCGGCAGTGCCCTCAAGAATGCCGGAACCGCAGGGGACTGCACCGAGAATCTGGAAGATTTCGTCGATCAGTCGGGCCTCTTCCGGTTCGCCGGGCTTGTCGACCCGTCCGGCGAGATCCTGTGCAGCTCGGACGAGGCGCCATGGTCCTTTGCCGAGACCGACATGTTCGACGCGTTGCAGGACGGGGATGGCCCGGTCATCCTGTCGGAGCCCAAAGAGGGTGAAGGCACCGGTGCTGCCGTCGCCATTGCGATCCCCGTGACAGAGGATGACGAGACGGCAGGATACATGATCGTCGTCCTTGCAAGTTTCGCGCTGGATTTCGTGCGGGAATACGGGCAGGAGCAGACCCCGACCAACACCGTCATCTTCACCGAGGACGGCAATCGCATCAGCGCTCATCCACGCGATACCGAGATTGCGACGCTGCTTCCCGAGGGTCGAGACCTTGCCTCTTTCACCTACGATTCGCGACAGGTGGTGCAGGCGGAAACGGTCGAAGGTGAGGCGCGCACATATGCGACGATGCCGCTTATCGACGGGCAGCTTTTCGTCCTGGGTGTCTGGTCGCCCGACGATCTGCCCTCGAACGACCGGCCCCCGGCATCAAGCACACTCGGGTTCGCGTTGTCGGTCTGGCTGGTCAGCCTTGGGGTGGCCTATCTGGGGGCGCATCGGCTGGTGATCCGGCATCTTCGGCGGCTTGGGCGGCAGATGCGGCAATTCAGCGACGGCAACCGTGACGAGCTTCCCAAGGTACTGGAAAGCGCGCCCGACGAGATCAGCGAACTCAGCCGCGACTTGCGCCATCTTGCCGAAACGCTGTCCAGCGACGAGGTGAAACTCGAAACCGCGCTTGGCGAAAAGACCCTGCTGCTGCGCGAGGTGCATCACCGGGTGCGCAACAACCTGCAGCTTATCGCGTCGATCATCAGCATTCAGATCCGGCAGGTGGGCACGGATGAGGCGCGCGACCTGCTGCGCGGTCTGCATGACCGGGTGATGACCCTCGCGACCGTGCATCAAAGCCTCTACAAGCTCGACCGCGTGACGGAACTTCGGGCCGACGAATTGCTGGGCGACATCCTGCGCAAGATGACCGCGATCAGCGTGCTGCCGGATAGCAGGGTCAAGGTCACGACCGATCTGCGGCCCGTCACGCTCGATCCCGACAAGATCGTCCCGCTGGCCCTTCTGGCGACAGAGGCGATGACCAACGCGCTCAAATACGTGGCAGCGCCCGATGACGGCCCGGCGCGGATCGACATCTGCCTGCACGAGACCGAGGCCCGCGAGGTCTGCTTTTCGATGACCAACAGTTGCGGCGGGGCCCCCGACGGGTCCGAGGATGCGTCAACGCGCCGGCAGATCGGGTTGCACCTGGTCCAGGCCTTCAGTGACCAGCTCGAGGCGACGGTCGACCAGGGCAGGGTCGATACCGACGCGGGGGCCTCTTTCCGGATCGTGCTGCACTTTCCCATCGACCGGCCGGGCGCCGGGGACGACTCGACCGGCGCCTGGATCGCATAAGGGGCGAAAATACCCCTCGCGTGGCGGAACATGTGGCGGTCTGCCGCGTTTTCTTCAGACACCGCAATCGCGGTGCGCACATCAATAAACGTGGGAAACCCGATATGCTTTCATGGTCCATTGCCTTTCTCGTCGTCGCCTTGATCGCCGCATTCTTCGGCTTCGGCGGCATCGCCTCGGCTTCGGCGGGGATCGCGAAGATCCTTTTCGTGATCTTTCTCGTGCTGTTTCTGGTCACGCTGCTGTCGCAGGCGTTCTGACGAAGTGTCCCTTGCGCGGCGGCGTCACCCACCACGATGTCGCCCGCGCTTGTCCTTGCAACATTCCTGAAAATCAGACGATCTCGTCCGGCATCCCCGGCATCGGGCGCCCGAATCTCCGGGCGGGTTTCGGGTCGTGCGGGACGATCAGGCCGCGCCGCGTTTCCGGGCGTGCTTCGGCATTGGACGCGGCCAGATCCAGCCACGCATCAAAGGCCGTCGCAGGGGCGGTGTAGGCGGGATCGGCATCTGCCGGCAGCCATGTCCCCATCACCGAGCTGCGCAGCGCGGCGATCTGATCGGGTTGCGTGACATCCAGCCCGGCCTCGGTATCCCAGCGAAGGCTGCGCCCGTTGAGATTGGCCGAGGACACGATCGCCCGGCTGTCATCGAAAACCGATACCTTGGAATGCACATAGATGATCGGCGCGTCCTCCAGCGCGTCGCGGCCGTCACTGTCGCTTTCGCGGGGTTTCACGGGCGAGACGACAAGCAGCCGCGCCCCGAAGCCGCGCCGCAGGATCCTTAGGCATCGGCTCTGAAGAAATTCTCCGAACCGGGCGTCGCCGCTTTGCGACCCGGAAAACGCGACATCATCCGGCGCGGCCGGCAACAGCAGGATCAGATGCAGCGAGCGGCAGGCCCGCGCCCGTTGTGCCAGCGCGCGTGCGAACTTGCGGTCGCGAAAGAACTGGGTTTCCAGATAGATCAGCCGCTCGGCCTGCCGTGCGCCCGACAGATGCGCACCCTCAATCTCGTTGATGCGCGTGCGCGGCGCGATCCGCAACCGCTGGCGCACCGGCCGCGACGAGATCGTCCGCAGGAACCCCGGTGTCTTCGGCGCAGGGGCGCCGCGGTTTTCGACCACCTCCAGAAAGCTTTCCAGATGTGTCTGCGCGGCCTGCACCACCGGCCCCTCGACCAGGCATTGCACATCCTGCCATGTTTGCGGGGCAGACCGTCCATGTGATGGCGTGTCGAACCGGCGCTCGTCAAGGTCAAGCCCCCCGATATAGAGATGCGTCCGGTCGAACACCGCCAGTTTCTGATGATGTGTCACGGGAAACAGGTGCGGCAGGTGCCACTGGGGACCCAGCCGCATCGCGTCACGCGTGCGATAGGGCCGCAGGCCGGGCAATTGCAGGATGATGCGGCGACGCTGCTGCGGGGCCTGGGCATTGATCCGCGCGATCAGCGTCACGAGATGCCGGCGCAGCATCATATGCCCGGCAAGGCGGGGCCAGAAACTGGCCCGCGCTGGATGCCGGGCGGCGGTCACGGTGAGACGGTCGATCGGCGCGGCCTCTGCAAGAAAGGTGAATTGCCGCACGCTGCGCCATGTGCCGAAATGCAGCTGCGTCGCGGCGATCGGATCGAAATCCGCCAGCACAACATGAATCGCGACGCCCCGGCGCAATGTGTGCGCGATGAGGTCGAACCATGTCTCGCCGATCTGCCGTGCCTCGGCAGAGCGTAGCTTCGTGCGCAGATCGAAGATGCGGAAACTCATCCGGATCTCGGTTTGCGCGTTCAGAAAACATCGCTCGAAGACTGGATACGCCTCGGCGGCGGTCACCAACGTGCGCAGCCGCGTGATTGCGTGCTGCGGCGCCGCGCCGGTGTTCGACGCAGACGGGTCCGCGGTGTCGGCAGGCACGGACATCAAGGCTCTCCCAGGAAAACGAAATGCCGCGTGTCACATGTCCGACGCGCGCGACACCGGATTGCCGAGAAGTGTATCGATCCTGTCACAAGGCGTGTCCAATATGTCGGGGGCATGGCATCGGCGGCAGGGGGGAAGCAGCCGGCAGGTCGCCCGCCGCCCCGTTGGGCGACGGGCGATCCTCGTCTTCGAAGAAATCACTCGTCTTCGTAACGCGGCATGTCTTCGAGTTCTTGCTCGGACATCGGGATGACGACGCTCATCTCGCCGCCGTCATCGCTGGTCTGAAGGGTCACGCGGTCGAAGGGCACCTCGACAGGCTTCGACCCGATGCCAAGCACACCGCCGACATTGACGACGATCGCCTCGATCGCGCCGTCCTCGGTCAGCAGAACCTCGGACACCTCACCGAATTCCTCGTCGTCACGCGACATCACTTGCGCACCCTCGATCTCGCTTGCTTCGACGGTATCGGGATCGACGGCGCTGTGACCTTCGGACACCGGCGCCTTGTCGCCAGAGGCGCCATCACCCGAACCCGAGGTCATGCCCGACGTCTCCGTGTCAGTGGACGAGCCGGCGGACCCACCGGTATCCGTCATCGTATCGCCGGAGCCGCTGTCGGCACTGCCGCCTGCATCCATGTCGGTCTCGGTCTGCGAACCGTCCTGCATGTCGGCCTGCGTTCCGGTCCCCATGTCGGTCTGGGACTCGGTCTGGGTTTGGGCCCCGGACCCGCTGCCCTGATCGCTTTGCGCGATCGCGAAGGTCGGCATTGCGGCGAGCCCGACGATTGCGGTTGAAATAAGTAGGCGTGTCATGTCGTCTCCTATTCTCGGTTGCGCGCCGTGTGTGGCGCACCGGATCAACTCACGACAAAGACCCTCGTTCCCCATTGATTTGCATATATATTTTCATGATCCGAGGGAACAAATCGCCGGGTTTTTCGTTGCGTGTGGCCACGGGTCACGGGCTGCGCACGCAACGCGGGCCGGCCCAACCGGACCGGCCCTTGGTGGCGTCTCTTTTGTCGTGAAAATGCGTGCCGCCCGGCACGTGGAAGGGGGTCAGTTTTTCCGACCCATCAGGAAGGCCAGGGCGAAGGCCGCGCACGGCCCGGCCAGCCCGGTGCCGGAAATGCCGGTGCGCGCTAGCGCGGCCTTGCGGATCTCGTCGGCGATGTGCGCCCGTGCCGCTGCCGCTCGCCGTTGCCGCGCGCGCGCCCGCAGCGCCCCGACGACCCAGACAAGGCCGGCCAGCCCAAGGCCCGCGACGCCGAGCCCGAGGCGCGCGACCTGCGGACCGGCTGCCTCGGCCAGCGCGTGAAAAGCGGCAGACCCCAGCAAGGCGAGACCGGCGGCACACAGCACCGCCGCGCCCAAGTCCACGAGAATGCGTTCGCGCGGCGCCGCGCCAAGGGCGTCGCGCATCAGGCGCATGATCGGGGCCATCTCAGCGACGCGACATCGCACCAAGCGCGAAACCGATCACCGCCGCGATCCCGAGCGACGCGACCGGATTGCCTTTCACGGTGCTGTCGACGGCCTCGCGCGCCTCGTGTCCGCGGCGCGATGCTTCGCGTGTCAGATCCTCGGCCGAGGCGCGCGCCCGCGCGGCCGTCTGCCCCGCACGTTCCTCGGTCATCTCCTTCAGAAGCTTGGCGATGCCGCCGAAATCCTCGCGCAGCGCGGCTATCTGCCGCTCAAGCTCTGCGCCCGAGGTCTGTTCCGTTTTTTCTGCCATCTGTGGCACTCCTTTCGATCGGTCAATCTGTTGGGTGTCGGCGTCGAAGCGTCACTCGCTGAGCTCGCGCTCTGCCTCGCGCGCGGTGTCGCTGATCGCCTCGCCGCCGGATTCGACGTCCTGACCGGCCCCTTCAACGGTGTTGCACGCGGCCAGACCGGCAAAGAGACAAACTGAAAGGGTGGCTGTGATCGTTTTCATACTGAGACTCCTTTGATGCTTGGACGGGCCTGTTCGGCCCTGCATCGAAGCAACGCAGGCGGCCCGGAAAAGTTCCCGTTGACCGTGAAAAACTTGGCGAACCGTGCCAGTATGCCGACGACGCCCCGACAGCCCCGAACCGCCATCATCCTGACGCCGGGCGTCGAACCCGGCCAAGTTACCTCGTGGGGGGCTGCCCGCAGACCGATTTCCGGGTCGTGCTGAGCGCTGAACAGGGGGGCGGTATCCATGGGCAAGGCGTGGTTGCCTGAGTTTGCATCGCCGCTTTCGGGTTATCCCATGAAATCCGCGATCTGCGACACAATCAGATCCTGATCATGGTCAAGCGTGGCGACATGCCAGGACTGGGTCAACCAGCGCAGCCTGATGTCGTCGGATGCCACCGTGCATGCGATCCGCGTCGCATTTTGCGGATCGACGACATGGTCGGTGCGTGACTGCATGATCAATATCCGTTGCCGCAGCAGCGGCAGAAGCGCACCGGTTGCATTGGCAAGGATGAAGCGGTCCTTCAACGTGCTCCGCGGGATGACGCTGTAGCATGTCTCGCGGGCATCGCCCCTCGCGATATCCGAGCCGATGCCCGCCACGTGTTCGGCGGCGTTTCTGTCATAAAGCGGTGCGACGACTTCGGGGCGATAGAGACCGGTCGATCCGTTGATGCTGACCACGCCGCCGATACGGTCCGGCATCCGCGCGGCAAGGTTGAGCGATAGCGTCGCGCCAAGCGACAGACCCCCGATCACGATGTGCGAACACAGCGTCTCCAGATGCTCCAGCGCGGTTTCCGCCGAGCGGACCCAATCCTGATGATCAGTTGCGGCCAGCGCCGCTGGTGTTTCACCATGCCCGGCCAGCATCGGGCAAAGGACGGTCGCCCCCGTCGCATGATGCACCCGCTGCCCGACGTCGCGAATGCTTTGCGGCGTGCTTGTGAACCCGTGCAACCAAAGCAAACCCGTCTGCGATCCCTCAAGGAGAAATGGCTTGGCTTCGGCGGCCTCGAAATCTGGTAGCTGCGCGTTGATCATGGCGCGTACAAAAAGCCGCAAGACCGCGCGCACGCAAATAGACTTGCGGCATCGCCCGATAACCGGACGCGATCAGCTCAGGTGGTCGCGAAAGCTGCGCAGAAGGTTTGTGTCCGCCTTGGTGTGCCAAGCGATGGAAATCGTCGCATCCTGCAGGAACCCCTCGACCGGCGCCAATTCGAGTGCGGCCGGCATGCTGGGCGCGGCACTCATCGGATAGAGCGTCACGCCGCGCCGCTCGGCAACCCGTTGCAGAATGACCTGCACGTCCCAGGCTTCTTCCACGACGTTGGGTTCGAACCCGGTGTCCTGACAGGCAGTGTCCAGCAACGCGCGCCAAGAGCGCCAGTTTTCACGCACGCCAAGAATGAAGCGGGCTTCGCGCAGATCGTCCAGGGTTTGCGGGACCTCGCCCTTTGGCGCGACCACCCCGATGCGCGACGACCAGACCGGAATTTGGTCGACATCGGTCGTGCCGACCGAGGAATGCGACAGCAAGAAGCCCAGATCGATTTGACCGGACTTGAGCGATCGCAACATGTTGTCGGTGGACATGACGTGCATCTCGACCTGCACGCCGGGCACGGCCCGATGAAACCGGTCGAGGCCATCGGAGATCTGGCGCGACGTGGCCAGCGCGGAATATCCAACGATGATGTGTCCGCAAATGCCTTCGGTATTTCGACGCGACGCCCTGATGACGCGTTCGAACATGGCGAGAACCTGTCGCGCGTCCTCAAGAAAGGCGCGTCCCTCGTCGGTCGGGATCACCGTTTGGGTTCCCCGGTCGAATATCCGGAATCCGAGATCCGTCTCGGTATCCTTGACAGCCTTGGAAATCGCGGGTTGCGCGATGTTGAGCAGCTCGGCGGCGGCGCGAAACCCACCGGCATCGGCAACAGCCAGCGCGTAGCGAAAGTGTCTAAGATCGATCCGCGTTGGTTTCATCGCAGCCATTGCCCCTGATCGCGTTTGGTGATCACTCGATCAAGCATCACTATTTGTCAACGGGACGATGCTTCGAAACTGTTTGGGTGCGGAGACCGGATGAAATCCAGCCTCCGCCTCGGGAGGGAGACCGAATGTCTGCACTGTTCAACAGGCTTTGCGCGACACTGATGTTCATCGGTGGGCTTGGCGTGGTCGCCATGATGCTCAACATCGTGGCCGACGTTGGGCTCAAGCTGATCTGGAATACGCCGATACAAGGAACGATCGAGTTCTCTTCTTATTACTACATGGTTTTCCTTGTCATGCTGCCCATGGCGTTTGTCGAGATGCAGGACCAGCAGATCTCTGTCGATCTTTTGTTCAACCACTTTCCAGGGTGGCTGCAACGCGTCTCGATGGTGCTGACCTGTGTTGCGTCGGCCGCCATTCTGGCGGTGATGACATGGCGCACGGGGCTCGATGCGATACGCGCCATTTCGGTCGGCGAGGTCGTCATGGGCGGACGCGAGGTCATCGTCTGGCCGTCGCGACTGATCCTTCCCATCGGCTTCGGTCTTGCCGGCATCGCTGCCCTGATCCGGGCGGTCATGGCGCTGCGCGGGCTGCCCGTCATCCAAGCCGCGAAAGATGAGACAGCATCATGAGCAACCTGATGATCGGCTGGATCGGCGTCGGCACGCTGTTTGGCCTGCTGGCGTTCCGCATGTCCATTGGAACCGCGTTGATGGCGGTGTCTTTTGTCGGCATCACGGTGATGCTCAACCTGCAGGCCGCGCTTGGCATCGTCAGCGCGATGCCCTTCAACTTGATCGGGGACTGGTCGCTGACCGCGATCCCGATGTTCTTGTTCATGGGCTTCGTTGCGGCCAATACCGGCCTGACAGCCGGCGCATTCGACCTGCTGCGCGTGCTTCTTTCGCGCGTGCCGGGTGGTCTCGCCTCTGCAAGTGTGGGGGCTTGCGGGCTTTTCGCGGCGGCCTCGGGATCCTCGATTGCCACGACGGCGGCGATGTCGAAGATCGCGGTGCCTGAAATGCTGCGCGCCAATTATCACCCGTCGCTTGCCACGGGTGTGGTCGCGGCGTCGGGCACGCTTGGATCGCTGATCCCCCCGTCGATCCTTATGGTACTCTACGGCATCTTCACCGAGCAATCCATCGGCCAGCTTTTCCTGGCTGGACTGATCCCCGGCATACTGTCGGCGTTCATCTACATGGCAATGATCACCACGCGCGCGACGCTCAACCCCGGCCTTGCCCCGCGCGTCGAGACGCGCATCGACCGGGCGGAGCTGCTTGGGCTGATCTGGTCAGTCTGGCCCTTCCCGGTTCTGGTGCTGGGCGTTCTTGGCGGCATCTTCGGCGGATTCTTCACCCCGACCGAAGCCGGAGCCGTCGGCGCCTTCATGGCGCTCTGCGTGGCGATCCTGCGCCGGTCGCTGACATGGACAGCGTTCCGGCAGGCCATCCGACAGACCACGCTGGCCACATCCTCGATCTTCTTTCTGTCCATCGGCGCGGTGATGTTCACCCGTTTCATGGGGCTGTCAGGCGTGCCCCGGTCCTTGACGGACATGATGCTGGCAGTGTCGGACAACCCGATCATCATCATCCTCATGATCTCGGTGCTCTTCATCGTGCTTGGCATGGTGATCGATTCCATCGGACTGATCTTGCTGACCCTGCCGATCCTTCTGCCGGTTCTCGAAGCTGCGGACATCAACCTGATCTGGTTCGGGATCATCTGCATCAAGCTTCTCGAGGTCGGACTGGTGACGCCGCCGGTCGGCCTGAACCTTTACGTCCTGCACAGCGCCCTGTCGGGCGAGGTGCGCCTGCGTGACATCATTTCGGGCACCACATGGTTCATCGCGATGGATCTCGTGACGCTCGTTTTGCTGATCGCATTTCCTGCGATCAGCCTGTTCCTGCCCTCGCTCATGATGCAGTGAGGCATCACCCAACCCGGAGGAGACAAAGACATGACCTTGAAAACGGCCCTTATGGCGCTGACGGCCTGCGGACTCGGCGCGGCCGCGGCCGCGCAGAACGCCAACCACTTCTTTGCCGAGCGTCATTCCATGGTACGCGGCCCCTATGTCGAGTTCGCCGAGCGCGTGGCCGAGGCGACCGACGGCGAACTGGCCTTCACCGTATTCTCGGGTGGCTCGCTGCTGCCGCCGGCGGCATCGCTGCAAGGCGTGCGCGACGGCGTGGCCCAGGTCACGTATCACGCGGGCACCTACACACCGGCGGAACTTCCCGTCGCGAACCTCATCGGCAATGCGGCCTTCTACAACACCGATCCGATGGTGATGGCCTTTGCGTCCACCGAATTTGGCCTGACCAACCCTGCGGCGCTCGAGGAGTGGCGCAAGAACGGCATGGTGTTCGGTGGCGGCTATTCGACATCCGAATATGTCATGATGTGCAACACGCCCGTTGAAACGCTTGAGGATATCCAAGGCAAACGTCTGCGGATGGCAGGGGGCGCGTGGTCGCGTTTCGCGGAATTCGTGGGCGCCGTGCCAGTGTCGATCCCGTCAAGCGAGATGTACACGGGGCTGGATACGGGATCTCTCGATTGCGCGGTGGCGGCCGCGGACGCGCTCGATTCGTTCTCGCTTTCGGACGTGGTGACGCATATGAACACGCTGGCCGTGGGCAACTACTACGCAGGATTCGAGTGGGGCTATAACAAGGCGTTCTGGCAGGGCCTGCCCCCCGAACACCGCGCCGTTCTCTTTGACCAGATGGCCTATTATCTTGGCCAGCATCGCGTTGAATTCGAAAAAGACGTCGAAAAGGCCGTTTCCGCCGCAATCGAGGACGGCCTGAAGGTGTTCAAGCCCGATCAGGCGTTGACCGAGGCTATGGCGGAATTTGTGAAAGCCGATGAAGCGGTCCTGATCGAGAACGCGAGAAATCGCGGCGTCGAAAATCCCGAAGAGATCCTGACCGATTACAAGCGCATTGTGGATCGCTGGGATGCACTTCTGGCAAACGTCGATCGCACTGATGTCGACGCCCTGGCCGGCCTCGCCCGCACCGAGATCTACGACAAACTGGATACGGGGACCTACGGGGTCGACTGATCCAAGTATTGCCGAAACGCAGGTAAAAAAATGCGAAGCCGGGCGGATGACTTTCTGCCCGGCTTCATCGGTCTCGGACCCAAAGCAGGCGCGCGCGCAAGACTGCCATGCGTCTGCCGTCCAGCCCTCTCGGGCCGTGCCGGTTTTTCGTTGGCCCTTTGCATCCTTGGTCTCGGGTGGTGCACCCCGCACCTTTGCTGAAGATCACGCGCCTCAGCATGGTCCGCGCACGGCGCCAAGCCGATGGTGCCGCGAGCGGACTGCAGGAAGGCTGTGACTGTAGGATCTTGTCAACGCGCGTCTTGGTAACGATGGGTTCGAAGACCCATCACAACACAAAGAATGGCCGATCAAGCGAACCTGCATGCGGGTCAGGCGATCAACGTACGTGGCATCAAACATTTTGTGATAAGGGGTGGTGCCCAGGAGAGGACTCGAACCTCCACGTCCATACGGACACTAGCACCTGAAGCTAGCGCGTCTACCATTCCGCCACCTGGGCAGGTGGATGAGGCGCGTTTAGATGCGCTGCGGGATGGTGTCAACGGCGATTTTGTCCAAACCGGCTGGCGCGTTCCATTCATCTTGTCCAAGCCTCTCCGGAGCGATAGTGAAGGGGTATCGCGTTCAGCCCGGAGGCCCTTCATGTCCAGACTTGTCACCATTTTCGGCGGATCGGGTTTCGTCGGTCGCTACATCGTGCGCCGCATGGCCAATGCGGGTTGGCGGGTACGTGTCGCCGTGCGACGTCCCAACGAGGCGATGCATGTCAAGCCCTACGGCAATGTCGGGCAGGTCGAACCTGTGTTCTGCAATATCCGCGATGATGACAGTGTGCGCGCGGTACTGCGCGGTGCCGATGCCGTGGTGAACTGTGTCGGCACGTTCGATCGCAAGGGGCGCAACAACTTTGGCGCGGTGCAGGATGAGGGGGCGACACGGATCGCCCGACTGGCGGCCGACGCCGACGTGGGCCGGCTGGTTCACCTGTCGGCCATTGGCGCGGATCCTGAATCGGCAAGCGAGTACGCGCGCAGCAAGGCCGCCGGCGAGGCCGGGATCCTGTCGCACTTTCCGCAGGCGGTGATCTTGCGTCCATCTGTCGTTTTCGGCCCGGAGGATATGTTTTTCAATCGTTTCGCCTCGATGAGCCGGTTCGGGCCGGTGCTGCCCGTTGTCGGCGGCGACACGCGGTTCCAACCCGTCTACGTCGATGACCTCGCGCATGCGGCCCAGATGGGGGTCGACGGGACAGCCGCGCCCGGCGTGTACGAGCTGGGCGGCCCCATGATCGCGACCTTCAAGGACTTGATGCGGATGATGCTTTCGATCATTCGGCGGCGCCGGTTGATCGTCAACATTCCGTTCGGGATCGCCGCCGCGATGGCGTGGGGCATGGAGTTGGTCCAGACGGTGACGTTCGGCCTGATTCCGCCCCAGATCACGCGTGACCAGGTCCGCAGCCTGCGCGTGGACAATGTCGTGTCCGATGGCGCCAAGGGGTTCTCGGATCTGGGCATCACGCCGACCACGCCAGAGGCGGTGCTGCCGGATTATCTGTGGCGGTTTCGTCCGGGCGGGCAATATGACGCGATCAAGGAATCGGCGCGGAACCTGCGGGGCTGACGCCGTCTAGCTGTAGGCGATGCCCAGCAGGGCAACCCCGAGCACGAGCCGATAGATGACGTATGGCGTGAAGCTAACCCGTTGCAGCAGCCGCATCATGACCGTCAATGCCAGCAAGGCCGCGACGAACGCGAACGCGGCCGCGATGGCACCGTCTCGCAGAAGTGCGAGGTCGGCCTGCATCGCCGCCTCGCCGGTCAGCAGGATGCCGCTTGCCGTGATGGTCGGCACGGACATCAGCATGGAGATGCGTGCCGCGTCACGCCGGTCATATCCAAGAAACCGTGCGCCGGTGATCGTGATGCCCGAGCGCGACGTGCCGGGTATCAGCGCGATGGCCTGCCAGACACCGACGACCATCGCATCCCTCAGGCACCAGTCCGTGCTTGATTTCTGACGTCGGCCGACCTGATCGGACCAGTAGAGCAGCAGACCGAAGATGATCGTCGCCCAGCCGATGACGGTCAGCGAGCGCAAGCCCTCATGCAGCCCCGACAGCTTGAGGAGCAGACCAAGGGCGATCACCGGGACGGATGCGACCAGCAAAAGCATGGCCAGGCGCGCCCCCGGCGTATCCACGCGACCGACAAGGGCGCGCGGCAGCCCGCCGATGGCAAGACGGACATCGGACCAGAAATACAGCACCACGGCGAACAGACTGCCGACATGCACGGCAACGTCGATCACCAGACCCTGATCGGCCATGCCGGTCAGCCCCGGCAGAAGGATCAGGTGCCCGGAGGACGAGATCGGAAGGAATTCGGTGAGTCCCTGTATGATGGCGACGATGAAGATATGAAAAAGCGTCATGCAGGGATCCTGTCCTCGGTCGAGGGCAGCTATAACGCATTGTGTTTCCGCCGCAAATGCCATTATAGGACCGATTCGGACATAATAGTGAGAGATTTTTTGCGATTTTCATCCCGGTGGGGAAAGATTTTTGGATATAGGTCAGAAGGTATGACTTTTAATCACCGATGCGGTGGCGTAAAACATGTACCAATGAAAAATGGAGGGCGTGTCGTGGCCAAGCAAGCGATGCTCAAATTCGTATCCGTCGAGCGGGATATGCCGGAGAAACGAACGGCAGAGGCGCGGCGTCAGGATTTTGACGAAATCTACGCAGAGTTCGCCGACGAGAAGGCCAAGGAGCAGGCCGGACGGTGCAGCCAGTGCGGCGTGCCCTATTGCCAGACGCATTGTCCCTTGCACAACAACATTCCCGACTGGTTGCGGCTGACCGCCGAGGGCCGGTTGAAGGAAGCCTACGAGCTGAGCCAGCAAACCAACACCTTCCCCGAGATTTGCGGCCGGATCTGCCCGCAGGACCGGTTGTGTGAGGGCAATTGCGTGATCGAGAAAGCCGGCCACGGCACCGTCACCATAGGGGCGGTCGAGAAATACATCACCGACACGGCGTGGGAGGAAGGCTGGGTCGAACCCATCGCCCCGGCCATGGAACGTGGCGAGTCGGTTGGCATCATCGGCGCCGGGCCGGGCGGTCTGGCCGCCGCGGACGTGCTGCGCCGCGAGGGCGTACAGGTCACCGTCTACGACCGCTATGACCGCGGCGGCGGTTTGATGACCTATGGCATCCCCGGTTTCAAGCTGGAGAAGGATGTCGTCATGCGCCGCGTCGATCAACTGGCGCAGGGCGGCGTGGAGTTCGTGCTGAACTGCGATGTCGGAAAGGACATCACGTTCGAGGAAATTCGCGGCAAGCACAACGCTGTCATGATCGCGACCGGTGTCTATAAAAGCCGTGATCTGACAGGGCCGGGCGTCGGGGCGGACGGGATCGTGCGGGCCATCGACTTTCTGACGGCGAGCAACCGGGTCGGCTTTGGCGATCACGTGCCGGAGTTCGACAGCGGCGAGCTGAACGCCAAGGACAAGCGCGTGGTTGTCGTCGGCGGTGGCGACACCGCCATGGATTGTGTGCGCACCGCGATGCGCCAGGGCGCCAAATCCGTGACCTGCCTCTACCGGCGAGACCGCGACAACATGCCCGGCAGCCTGCGCGAGGTTGCCAATGCCGAGGAGGAGGGCGTCGTTTTCGAATGGCTCAGCGCGCCGGTGGGCTTTGCGGGCGATCCCGTGACGGCGGTCCGGGTGCAGAAGATGCGACTGGGGGCACCGGATGCGACGGGGCGGCAAAGCCCCGAACCCATCGAGGGCGCCGTCGAGGATGCGCCCGCCGATCTCGTGATAAAGGCCCTCGGGTTCGAACCCGAAGATTTGCCAGCCCTCTGGAATCAAAAGGATCTGGCCGTGACCCGCTGGGGTACGATCAAGGCCGATTTCACCACCGGGCAGACCGGCCTGGAGGGGGTTTTCGCCGTGGGCGACATCGTGCGCGGTGCCAGCCTTGTGGTCTGGGCGATCCGCGACGGGCGCGATTCCGCCAGCGCCGTTCTTGAGTATCTGAACGGCGCGCAAGCCATCGCGGCCGAGTAGACATGCGTGCTACGCGGGCCACGTGAAGGCGAACGTGCGTGCGCGTTGCCTGCGCGATCGGCTTGGTGGCGGTCGCCGGGCGCGGCTTCGATGAAACAGACGGGTAAGGCAGGACGCCTGACACACCGGATGAAGGAAGGGTGAACACCGATGACGAATTTTCATCAGGATGAATTCGGTCAGGACTGGGCCGCGCGGGAAGAGGCGAAACGCAACTGGGTGGCCGATCACGGCATGTACGCGCATGAGGAAGAGCACGCCTCGTGCGGGGTCGGCCTTGTCGTGTCCGTCGATGGCAAGCCCTCGCGGAAGGTGGTCGAGGCGGGGATAGACGCGCTCAAGGCGATCTGGCACCGCGGCGCGGTCGATGCCGACGGCAAGACCGGCGACGGTGCGGGCATCCACGTGCAGATCCCGGTGCCGTTCATCTACGACCAGATCCGGCGCACCGGCCACGAACCCAACGAGGATCGTCTCGTCGCGGTCGGGCAGGTCTTTCTGCCACGCACGAATTTCGGCGCGCAGGAAACGTGCCGCACCATCGTCGAGACCGAGGTGATCCGCATGGGTCACAAGATCTACGGCTGGCGGCATGTGCCGGTGGAGATCACCTGTCTGGGCGAGAAGGCCAACGCCACCCGCCCCGAGATCGAGCAGATCATGATCTCGGACAACAAGGGGCTGGACGAGGAAAGCTTCGAGCGTGAACTCTACGTGATCCGCCGCCGCATCGAAAAGGCGGTGATGGAGGACGGCATCACGCAATTCTACATCGCCAGCCTGTCGTGCCGCAGCATCATCTACAAGGGCATGATGCTGGCCGAGCAGGTGGCGGAGTTCTATCCCGACCTTCAGGACGAGCGGTTCATCAGCGCCTTCGCGATCTATCACCAGCGCTATTCGACCAACACCTTCCCGCAATGGTGGCTGGCGCAACCGTTTCGCATGCTGGCGCATAATGGCGAGATCAACACGCTCAAGGGCAACACCAACTGGATGAAGAGCCACGAGATCCGCATGGCCAGCAGCGCCTTCGGGGACCGGGCCGAGGATATAAAGCCGATCATCCCGCAAGGGTCCAGCGACAGTGCCGCGCTGGACGCGGTGTTCGAGGTGCTCGTGCGCGCGGGCCGCAACGCGCCGATGGCCAAGACCATGCTGGTGCCTGAATCGTGGTCCAAGCAGCGCGAGGAACTGCCCGTCGCGTGGCGCGACATGTATTCCTACTGCAACTCGGTGATGGAGCCGTGGGACGGCCCCGCCGCGCTGGCGATGACCGATGGTCGTTGGGTCTGCGCCGGGCTGGATCGCAACGGGTTGCGCCCGATGCGCTACGTGGTCACCGGCGACGGGCTGGTGATCGCGGGCAGTGAGGCCGGAATGGTCCCGATCGACGAACGAACCGTCAAGGAAAAGGGCGCGCTTGGCCCCGGCCAGATGCTAGCCGTGGATATGGTCGAGGGCAAGTTGTACCACGATGCCGAGATCAAGGACACGCTGGCGCATGCGCAGCCCTTCGGCGACTGGGTGGGCAAGATCACCGAGCTTGACGGCACGCTTGCCGCCCTGACCGAGACGCCGCTGCATACCGGCGCGGAGTTGCGCAAGCGCCAGATCGCCGCCGGCTACACGATGGAAGAGATCGAATCGATCCTTGCCCCCATGGCCGAGGACGGCAAGGAGGCGATCGGCAGCATGGGCGACGACACGCCAAGCGCGGTCCTGTCCACCAAATACCGCCCGCTCAGCCATTATTTCCGCCAGAATTTCAGCCAGGTGACCAATCCGGCGATTGATTCGTTGCGGGAATTCCGGGTGATGAGCCTCAAGACCCGGTTCGGCAACCTCAAGAACGTGCTGGACGAAAGCAGCGCGCAGACCGAAATCCTGGTGCTGGAAAGCCCGTTCGTCGGCAATGCGCAATGGGATGGGCTGGTCCGGCAGTTCAACGTCGACGTGACCGAGATCGATTGCAGCTTTGCCGCCGGTCCCAATGCCCTGCGTGACGGGCTGGAGCGTATCCGCGCCGAGGCCGAGGATGCCGTGCGGTCGGGGACCGGGCATATCGTGCTGACCGACCAGCATCAGGGCCCAGAGCGCATCGGCATGCCGATGATCCTGGCCACGTCTGCGGTGCACAGCCATCTGACGCGCAAGGGTCTGCGTACCTTCTGCAGTCTCAACGTGCGGTCTGCCGAATGCATCGACCCGCACTATTTCGCCGTGCTGATCGGCGCGGGGGCGACGGTCGTCAACGCCTACCTTGCCGAGGACAGCATCAACGACCGCATCGCGCGCGGCCTGATCGACGGCACCCTGACAGAGGCCGTGGCGCGCTATCGTGCGGCGATCGACCTTGGCATTCTCAAGATCATGTCGAAGATGGGAATCTCGGTCATCTCGTCCTATCGCGGCGGGCTCAACTTCGAGGCGGTCGGCCTCAGCCGTGCGATGTGCGCCGAGTATTTCCCCGGCCTGACCAGCCGGATCAGCGGCATCGGGGTAAGCGGCATCCAGGCCAAGCTGGAAGAGGTGCACGGCCGCGCCTTCAAGGGGGGCAGCGACGTGCTGCCCATCGGCGGCTTTTACAAGGCCCGCAAGTCGGGCGAGACGCATGCCTGGGGCGCCCAGGTGATGCACATGATGCAGATGGCCTGCGACCGGTCGAGCTACGAGTTGTGGAAGCGGTATTCGGCGGCGATGCAGGCCGCCCCGCCCATTCACCTGCGCGACCTGATGGCGATCAAGGCCATGGGCGACGAGGTTCCGCTCGACGAGGTCGAAAGCGTGACCGCGATCCGCAAACGCTTCGTGACGCCGGGGATGAGCCTCGGCGCCCTGTCCCCCGAGGCGCACAAGACCCTGAACGTGGCGATGAACCGAATCGGCGCGCGCTCGGATTCGGGTGAGGGCGGCGAGGACCCGGCGCATTTCCATCCCGAGCCCAATGGCGACAATCCAAGCGCCAAGATCAAGCAGGTGGCATCGGGGCGGTTCGGCGTGACGGCAGAATACCTCAACCATTGCGAAGAGCTGGAGATCAAGGTCGCCCAGGGCGCAAAGCCCGGCGAGGGCGGGCAGATCCCCGGCATGAAGGTGACCGAGCTGATTGCGCGGCTGCGGCATGCGACGCCGGGCGTCGCGCTGATCTCGCCCCCGCCGCACCACGACATCTACTCGATCGAGGATCTGGCGCAGCTGATCTACGACCTCAAGCAGATCAACCCGACGGTGAAGGTCACCGTCAAGCTGGTGGCGCAATCGGGTGTCGGCACGATCGCCGCCGGCGTGGCCAAGGCCAAGGCCGACGTGATCCTGATCTCGGGTCACAACGGCGGCACCGGGGCGTCGCCCGCCACGTCGATCAAGTATGCCGGCCTGCCCTGGGAGATGGGCATCACCGAGGCGCATCAGGTGCTGTCGATGAACAAGCTGCGCGAGCGGGTGACGCTGCGCACCGATGGCGGCCTGCGCACCGGGCGCGATATCGTCATGGCCGCGATGATGGGGGCCGAGGAATATGGCATCGGCACCGCCGCGCTGATTTCCATGGGCTGCATCATGGTGCGCCAGTGCCAGTCGAACACCTGCCCCGTGGGCGTCTGCACGCAGGATGAAGACCTGCGCGCCAAGTTCACCGGCAATGCCGACAAGGTCGTCAACCTGATCACCTTCTACGCCCAGGAGGTGCGCGAGGTGCTGGCCAGCATCGGCGCGCGCAGCCTCGACGAGGTGATCGGGCGGTCGGATCTGCTGACGCAGGTGTCACGCGGTTCGGCGCATCTCGATGATCTGGATCTCAACCCGATGCTGATCACCATCGACGGTGCCAAGGACATCCGGTACGACCGCAACCGTCCGCGCAACGAGGTGCCCGACACGCTGGACGCCGAGATCGTGCGCGACGCCGCCCGGTTCCTCGAGGATGGCGAAAAGATGCAGTTGCATTATGCGGTGCAGAACACCGACCGGTCCGTCGGCACGCGTGTGTCCTCGCATATCGTCCGGCGTTTCGGGATGCATAACAGCCTGCAACCCGATCACCTGACGGTGAAGCTGAAGGGCAGCGCCGGGCAAAGTCTGGGTGCGTTTGCGGCGCCGGGGCTGAAGCTCGAAGTGGCGGGTGACGCCAACGACTACGTCGGCAAGGGGCTGTCGGGGGCCACCATCGTGGTGCGCCCGCCGATGGCCAGCCCGCTGGTGGCCGCCGACAACACGATCATCGGCAACACGGTGCTGTATGGCGCGACCGCCGGCTATCTCTTTGCGGCCGGGCGCGCAGGCGAGCGGTTCGCGGTGCGCAATTCCGGCGCGCATGTGGTGATCGAGGGCTGCGGCTCCAACGGCTGCGAATACATGACCGGCGGTGTGGCGGTCATCCTTGGCGAGATCGGCGCGAATTTCGGCGCGGGCATGACCGGCGGCATGGCCTATGTCTACGATCCCGACAACCGCGCGGAAACGCTGGTCAACGGCGAGACGCTGGTCAGTTGCCCGGTGACAGAGCCGCATTGGGAGGCCGAGCTGAAGGGCCTGATAGAACGGCATCTGGCAGAGACCGACTCGCGCCGCGCGGCCGAGATCCTGCAGGATTGGGATCGCGAAAAGACCCGTTTCGTGCAGTTTTGCCCCAAGGAGATGCTTGACAAGCTGTCGCACCCGCTGGGGATGGAGCCGGACGCCATCCCGGCGGAGTGACCCGACCCTGCCCCGTAACGGGGCAGGGGCCCGCGCGGGTTGTACCTGCCGCCGATCAAGCGCCCCGCCATCATGCGGATCGTCGGGGCCTGTTTGGTGGTCGTCTTTTCTGCGCACCGGCGCCGTCGTCGGCGGGCCATTGCGGCCCGTCCGAACGATGATTGGCAACTGCCCCCATTGGCCTTCCGGGCATTTTCCGGTTTAACCGCGACAGGTTTCGGAAAGGATGCAGAATGCAGGTGAATGGTGAGCGGTTTCTGAAGGATTTGCACGATCTGCGTGCGTTCGGGGCGTCCGGCGTCGGGAAGGGCGTCGTGCGTCCGGCCTATTCGCAGGCCGATATCGCCGCGCGCGAGTGGCTGGCGGGGCGTATGCGCGAAGCCGGGCTCGACGTCCGGTTCGATCCGGTGGGCAGCCTGTGGGGGCTGGCCGAGGGCAGATCCCTGTTGATCGGTTCGCATAGCGACAGCCAGCCCGAGGGCGGATGGCTCGACGGGGCGCTCGGGGTCGTCATGGGGCTGGAACTGGCCCGCGCCGCCCGCGAGGCCGGCGGACCGCCCGTCTCGGTGGTCAATTTCCAGGACGAGGAAGGCCGTTTCGGCGTCACGACGGGCAGCAAGATCTGGTCCGGACGCCTGTCGCTGGACCACGCCGACACGCTGACCGACAGCACCGGCGTCAGCTTTGCCGATGCGCGTGCGGCGATGGCGCACCTCGCCGAGGATTTCGTAGATCCGGCGCGGTTCACCGGGTTTGTCGAGACCCATATCGAACAGGGGCCGTGGCTGGACGAGGCGCGGCAATCCATCGGCGCGGTCACCGGGATCGTGGGAATCCGCGACATGCGCGTGACCTTCGAGGGCGCGCAAAACCACGCGGGCACGACGCCGATGCACCGGCGCCGTGACGCGTTCCAGGCGCTCTCGAACTTCAATACCGCCCTGAACGACAGGTTGCGCAACGTGGTCACGCCGCAATCCGTCTGGACGATCGGCGAGGTCAGCGTCCTGCCGGGCGCGCATTCCATCGTGCCGGGAAAGGTCGTGTTCTCGATGCAATGGCGTGATGGCGATGCCGATCGCCTGAAGAAGATGGAGACCGTGATCCGCGAGACCGCGACCGAGGTGGCGGATACGATGGGGATGCGTCTTTCCTTCTCGGAAATGCTGGGGCTGGAGCCGGTGACAATGGATGCCGACCTGCGATCCGCGATCGTGCGGGCGGCGCAGACGGTCGCCCCGGATGGCTGGCGCGAGATGCCGTCAGGGGCATTGCACGATGCCAGCAATGTGGCCGCCCTGATGCCCGCCGCGATGATGTTCGTCCCCTCGATCAACGGCATCAGCCATGCCTTTGCCGAGGATACCGGCGAGGCTGATCTGCTATGCGGGCTGGACGTTCTGGCCGCCGCGCTTCCGGAACTGGCGGGGTCGGCAGCAAACCCCGCCTGAGATCGGGCCGCGTCAGCGACGCTGCGCGCGCTGCAGGTCGGCGCGTGCGGCGTCGAGAACGTCGCGGGCCGGCGCAGTGCCATCCAGTACCGTATCGCAAAGCGCGGGCAGAGCGGCCTGTTGTGCCGCCAGCGCGGGCCGCGCAAGCTGTGGATAGGCGGTCATGAACGCCGACAGGGCCGCGAGCCGCCCCTCGGCCGGTCCCGGATGGGCCAGCAGCACCGCCGCCTTGCGGGCCAGCGCGATGTCCCACGGGCAGTCGATCCACGCACACCAGTCGAACATCCCGGCCGTCGGCGGCCAGGCCCGGCCCAGCGGGGCCTCGACCACGACCGGGCCGCCCCTTGCCCGTGCCGCGGCGACCGCCTCGGCAAAGCCGGGCGCCGTCACCTCGGCCAGCGGCGCGCCACGGGCGACCCAGGCGCGCACCACCTCCGGCGGACGGCGCGTCATCGTCTCGAACGTGTCGAAAGTGACGCGTGTGGCGCGCAAGGTGTCGGCCAGCCCCGCGGCCAGCGTCGACTTGCCCGATCCCGGCGGGCCGGAAATGCCAAGGACCGGGCCGGTCATGCCGTCACCGCGGTGACGATGTGCCATGCCATGTCCAGCCGCAGATCCGTCCGCGTCACCGTGCAGCCGCGCCGGGACAGCGCGGCCTCGTAAAAGGCGGGGTCGCGGAAGAACGGTGCGAACACGATGTTCGCCGCGTCGCCCGCGCGCAGACCCTGTCCGACCTCTGCGGCCACGGGGCCGCGCTCTGCCACGATCACGCGCCCGCCGGGCGGCACCGCCGCCACCGCCCGGTCCAGCAGGTCCAGCGCGTCGGCGTCGGGCCAGTCGTGCAGGACCGACTTGAACAGAACCGCATCCACCGGACCGGCCGCGTCGCGCCAGTCGACCTTGCGCATATCACCCGCCACGAAGCTGAGGCCCGGCACGTCGCCCGCCCGCGCCCGTCCCATCGCGCAGACCGCTGGCAGGTCCATGACCACGGCCTGCAGCCCCGGCCAGGCCGCCAGCAGCGCCTCGGCCATCACGCCGGTATTGCCGCCGATCTCGAGCATCCGGTCGGCCCCCGCCAGATCGACGAGCGGCACCAGCGCCGGTGCCTCGTGACGGCTGAGCGCCTCGACATAGCCGACCCAGTGCCGGGTATGGGCAAGGTCGTCTGGGGCTTCGGTCATCGCGCGGTCGTAGCGGAACAGGCCGAAGGTGGCCGATCCGGACATGAACGCCGGCACATCGTAACACAGCGCCTCGAGACGGGTGACAAGGTCGGCCAGTGCGCGCCGCTGGAACGCCAGCCGCGCGTCAAGGTCGTCGCGGGCATCCAACCATGCGGCGCGGAACTGGGGCGTCAGCGCGATGTGGCCCGCCGTATCAGGCTGCGCGATGCCGCCCTCGACCAGCAGGTGAGACAAGAGCGGGCCAAGCCTGTCGGCGGGCACCGGCCCCTCGAAAAGGGCGTCCAGCACGCCTGTGCGTCGGGCCACATCCAGCGCCACCATCGCCACGGCGTCGTCGGGCAGCACCGGATCGGCAGGGCGGGTGTCACTCATGGTCGTGTCATTCCCGGCGGGGCCGGGGCGTGTCCCCGGCGATCTGCGCAGCCGTTACGCGGCCCGAAGCCTGTCAACAAGCCGGCGCATGAAGTCATGGCCGGCCTCGAACTGCGCGACGGTGATGTACTCGTCCGGCTGGTGGGCCTGCGCGATATCGCCGGGACCGCAGATCACCGCCGAGTAGCCGCGTTTCTGGAACTGCCCGGCCTCGGTGCCGTAGCTGACCATGTGGTTGCCATTGTCCCCCGTGATCTGCCGCACCAGCGCCTCGGCCGCCCCGTCGGTTTCGGGCTGCAGGCCCGGTACGGTGAATTTCGGCGTGACGTCGATCCGTGTATCGGGATGGACCGCCTGCATGTCGGCCTCGGCCTCGGTCACGCGGGCCTTGAACCGTGCGCCCCAGTCGTCGGGGTTCTCGCCGGGCACGACGCGGAAATCCATGCCGAAGCGGCATTCCTTGGCGGTGATGTTATGCGCGGTGCCGCCAGAGATCATGCCGACATGCAGCGTCGTCCAGGGCGGCTCGAACCCCGAGGCGATTTCGGACGGGGTGCGCGCCCGGTTTTCGGCGTTGCGCATGTTGGCCCAGTCGATCAGAGGGGCCGCCGCCATGATCGCGTTGACGCCGCGATGCATCATCGAGCTGTGGACCTCGAAGCCGGTGACGCGCACGTCGTATCCCAGCCCACCCTTCTGCCCGGTGACCGTCTGCATCATCGACGGCTCGCCGATGATCGCCAGATCAGCCTTCGGCAGATAGGCCAGCATTTGCTCGATCATTGGCGGTGCGCCGATGCAGCCCACCTCTTCGTCGTAGCTGAGCGCCAGTTGCAGGGGCCGTGCCACGCCGGCATGATGCGCCTCGACCAGCGCCCAGATGGCGAGGGCGTCAAAGCCCTTCATGTCCACGCAGCCGCGCCCGAAATACTTGCCGTCGCGCTCTGTCACGGTGAACGGGTCGGAGGCCCAGGGTTGCCCGTCGACCGGCACCACATCCGTATGCCCCGACAGCACAACGCCGCCCGGCTGCTCCGGTCCGACATGCGCGTAGAGCGCGGCCTTCTCGCCGGTGTCGTCGTAATGGCGATGCGCGGTGATGCCGTGGCTGGCGAGGTACGCCTCGACCCAATCGACCAGCGGCAGATTGCTGTCCCGGCTGACCGTCGGAAAGCCGACAAGGCGGGTCATGATCTCGAACGGGGTCAGTCTGTCGGCCATGGTCAGTATCCGCTTTCTGATGTCAGCACGAAATGTCCGGGGTCCACCTCTTTGTAGACCGGCGGCTCGGGTTCGTAATCGACCGGGTGGATGGGCGACGGGATCGGCTTGAAATCGAGATCCTTCTCGGCCTTGCGCCGGCGCGGATCGGCGATCGGCACCGCGCGTAGCAGGGCCTGCGTATAGGGGTGCTGCGGGTTCTCGAACACTGCCGCGCGCGGCCCGCGCTCGACGATCCGGCCCAGATACATCACTCCGACATCGTGGCTGACACGTTCGACCACGGCCATGTCGTGGCTGATGAACAGGTAGCTGAGCCCCAGATCGGCCTGCAATTCCATCATCAGGTTCAGCACCTGCGCCTGCACGCTGACGTCCAGCGCGCTGACGGCCTCGTCGGCCACGATCAGCTTGGGGTTCAGCGCAAGCGCGCGGGCGATCGCCACGCGCTGCCGTTGGCCGCCCGACAGCTCGTGCGGAAAGCGCCGCAGGAAAGAGCGCGGCAATTCCACCCGGTCGAACAGCATCGCCACGCGGTCCTCCATCTCGGACTTGGTGGCAAGCCCGTAATTGCGCATCGGTTCCGATACCTGGTCGGCCAGCTTCATCTGCGGGTTGAGCGAGGCGAACGGGTCCTGGAAGATCATCTGCATGTCGACTCGCGCGCGGCGCAGATCGCGCCCCTTCAGGGCCATGATGTCGGTGCCCCCCAGCTCTACATGGCCTGCCATCGGCTCGACCAGCCGCAGGATCGAGCGTCCGGCGGTGGATTTGCCGCATCCCGACTCGCCGACAAGGCTAAGCGTGCGCCCGCGGTCGAGATCGAAGGTCAGATCCTCGACGGCATGGACATTCGCCACGGTGCGCCGCAGGAATCCGCCCTTGACCGGGAACCGCGTCGTCAGGCCACTGACATGCAGCAACCTCTCGTCATGGCCCTTGATCGGCACGATCTCGTGCGCGTCCGATCCCAGCAGGCGCATCGGTTCGGGATACGCCTTGCCGCGCATCTCGCCCAGCTTGGGCACCGCGGCCAGCAGCGCGCGGGTGTAGTCATGCGTCGGCGCCTCGAAGATCTGTTCGACCGGCCCTTCCTCTACCTTGTTGCCGCGGAACATCACCACGACCCGGTCGGCGACCTGCGCGACGACGGCCATGTCATGGGTGATGAACACCACCGCCGTGCCCGTCTCGCGCTTGAGCCGGTCGATCAGCGCGAGGATCTCGGCCTGGATCGTGACATCGAGTGCTGTCGTCGGCTCGTCGGCGATCAGCAGGCGCGGCTTGCAGGCCAGCGCCATGGCGATCACCACGCGCTGGCGCATGCCGCCCGACAACTCGTGCGGGTACTGGTCCAGCCGACGCTCGGGTTCGGGGATGCGGACCTCGCGCAGCAGCTCCAGCGCGCGGGCACGGGCCTGCTTGCGGTCCATGCCGCGATGTACCTGCAATCCTTCGGTCAATTGGCGACCCACGGTGAACACCGGGTTGAGCGCCGTCATCGGCTCCTGGAAGATCATGCCGATCTCGTTGCCGCGGATCGTGCGCATCAGGCTTTGATCGGTCTGTGCCAGATCCACCTCGCCGCCGCCCTTGCGGTCGAACATCATGCGCCCGCCGGAGATGGTGCCGCCCCCGTAGTCGATCAGACGCATCAGCGACAGCGACGAGACCGACTTGCCCGATCCGGATTCTCCGACGATGCAGACCGTCTCGCCCGCGTTGATCTCGAACGAGACATCCTCAACCCCGACCACGGTGCCGTCCTTGGTCTCGAACTCGACCCGGAGGTTCTCGATCCGGGCAATCGGCGTGTCCAGCATGCAGGGTGGCCTTTTCTCATCCGTGAAGCGCAGTGGCGAAACGCTACGCAGTTTGCGCGTGCGATGTCAAACCGTGCCCGCCGATCCTGCGGGATTTTCGAAAACATCAAATACGCCCCTTGCGTTTTGATCGAAATCCGGTCTGAGTTGGCAACCACGCGGAGTGCGGGCCGGGGCGTCAGGCCGGCGGGATCGCATCCGCGTGGAAACATGACCGGGCCGCACCCGGCAAAATCAGACGAGAGATGGCCGACCCAGAGCTGTCCAACACTGGAGGACCGAAATTCCATGACCTTGAAATCCCTGCTGCTTGGGGCGACCGCGGCGTCAAGCGTCGCCCTGATGGCACAGACCGCACAGGCCGAGCGCGGCTCTGACGGCCACGTGAACGTGATCTACTGGCAGGCGCCGTCGATCATGACCCCGTACCTGTCGGGCGGCACGAAAGAGGTCGAGGCGGCGAGCCTCGTGCTCGAACCTCTGGCGCGCTACAACGAGAAGGGCGAGCGGGTGCCCTACCTCGCGACCGAGATCCCGACCGTGGAAAACGGCGGCGTGTCCGAGGATCTCACCACGATCACATGGTCGATCAAGCCCGACCTGCAATGGTCCGACGGCTCGCCGTTCACCGCCGAGGATGTCAAGTTCACCGCCGATTACTGCATGGACCCTGAGGGCGGCTGCGCGCAGCTTGCCAAGTTCGAGGGCGTGGAGTCGGTCGAGGTGATCGACGATCTGACCGTTCAGGTCACGTTCTCTCAGCCGACACCCAACCCCTACGGCCCCTTCGTGGGCGGGCAGTCGCCGATCATCCAGGCCGATCAGTTCGCCGAGTGCACCGGCGCCCGCGCCTCGCAATGCGCCGACGAGAACTTCTATCCCATCGGTACCGGCCCCTTCAAGGTGGACGAGTTCCGACCCAATGACGTGATCTCGCTGTCGGCCAATCCCAATTACCGCGACCCCGAGAAGCCCGCCTTCGCCACGATGACCTTCAAGGGCGGCGGCGATGCCAATTCCGCCGGTCGCGCGGTGCTGGAAACCGGCGAATACGACTATGCCTGGAACCTGCAGCTTGCCCCCGACGTGATTGCCCGGATGGAAGAGGCCGGCGAGGGCGAGGCGATGTCGGCCTTCGGCACGCTGGTCGAGCGGATCGAGGTGAACCTGACCGATCCGTCGCCCGATCTGCCCGAGGGCGAGCGCGCGACCAGGGCGCACCCGCACCCGTTCCTGACAGATCCGGCGGTGCGCAAGGCGCTGTCGATGGCCCTTGACCGTGAATTGCTGACCGAGATCGGCTATGGTCAAGCCGGCCGTGCGACCTGCAACTGGGTGCCGGGGCCGGATGTCTATGCGTCCGACAACACCGACTGCATCGGTCAGGACATCGAGGGGGCCAACGCGCTGCTGGACGAGGCCGGCTGGACCGACAGCGACGGCGACGGCGTGCGCGACAAGGACGGGGTCGAGTTGTCGCTGCTGTTCCAGACCTCGACCAACGCCGTGCGCCAGGATTTCCAGGCGCTGATCAAGCAGTGGTGGGACCAGATCGGCGTCGAGACCGAGCTGCGCAACATCTCGGGCAGCGTGTTCTTCGGCGGCGATCCGGGCAGCCCTGACACCTTCCAGAAGTTCTATGCGGATGTCGAGATGTACGCCAACCTCTTCGACGGCACCGATCCGCAGAACTACCTCGCCTCGCGCACCTGCGACAAGGCCCCGCGGCCCGAAACGCAGTGGCAGGGCGAGAACATCAACCGCTATTGCGACGAGGAGTACGACGCGCTGGTCCGCGAGCTGGGCCGCACGGCGGAATTGTCGAAGCGCGCCGAGATCGCCATCAAGCTCAACAACATGATCACCCGCGATGACAACGTGATCATTCCGCTGGTCCATCGTGGTCGGGTTTCGGCGAAATCCAACACCCTGGGCGGCGTGGTCCTGAATGTCTGGGACACCGAGATGTGGAACGCCGCCGACTGGTACCGCATCGAAGAATGATCCGGGGGCGCTCCGGATAGGGGTCGGGCCATGGCCCGACCCCGTTTTGTCATCACGACCCAGCAAAGGCGCCGCGCATGCTGACCTTCACGATACGACGGCTTGTCCTGTCGATACCCACGCTGCTGTTCATCAGCCTCGTGATCTTCCTGCTGCTGGAGCTTGCCCCCGGCGATCCGATGGCGCAGGTTCCCCTGACCGTGCCGCCCGACGTCAAGGAACTGATGCGCCAGTCCCTCGGCCTTGGCGAGCCGACGCATGTCCGCTTCGGCAAGTGGATGTGGCAGTTCTTCGTGGTCGAGCCGATGATCCTGATCGACCATCTGTTCGGCACCGCGCTGGCCGAGGGCCAGCAGCGCGTGCTCAGCTGGCAATTCCGGTCGCCGGTGATGGACGTGATCGTGCAGCGCATGCCGCAGACGCTGTGGGTGGTGGCCATGTCCTACGTGGTGGGCATCCTGATCGCCCTGCCCATCGGCATCTATTCGGCCTACCGGCAATATTCGGTCTTCGACCAGGCCGGGACCTTTGTCACCATGGTGGGCTATTCGGTGCCACCGTTTTTCTCGGGCGTGCTGGTGATCGTCATCTTCTCGGTGCAGCTCGACTGGTTCCCGTCGATCTACGACACCACGCTGGAGGTGGTCGACTGGGACACGTTCAGGCAGCAGGTCCTGCAGATGGTGATGCCGGTGATGGTGCTGGCGCTGCAGACCACGGCGCAGATCAGCCGTTTCATGCGGGCCTCGATGCTCGACAATCTCAACCAGGATTACGTGCGCACCGCCCGCGCCAAGGGGCTGTCGGAATGGTCGGTGGTCATGGTGCACGTGCTGCGCAATTCCATGATCCCGGTGGTGACGGTGATCGCGCTCGGTGTGCCTTACATCTTCGGCGGCGCGATCATCACCGAACAGATCTTCAAGGTGAACGGGCTGGGCCAGCTTCTGATCACCGCGATCCAGGCCAACGACCTGCCGATGGTGCAGACCGTGACCTTCATGATCGCCGTGCTGATCGTGCTTTTTAACATCGTCGCCGACGTGCTTTACGGCGTGCTCGATCCAAGGATCCGCTATGACTGAGACCCCAGATCCCAAACCGATCGCGGCCTTGACCGAGGCGGGCCCCACCGCGCCGCCGCGCAGCCATTGGCGCGATGTCTGGGACCAGTTCAAGACGCATCGCGGCGCACTCGCGGGGATGCTGGTGCTGCTGTTCATCATTGTCGCGGTCTTTCTCGGGCCGCATGTGTGGCCCTACGACGCCACCTTCATCGACATCCGCGCCCGCAATCAGGGCCCCAGCCTGGCGCATCCCTTCGGCACCGATCAGCTTGGCCGCGACACGCTGGCGCGGATGCTGGCCGGTGGCCAGACCTCGATTTCCGTGGGGCTGACGGCGATGCTGCTGGCGCTGCTGCTCGGGTCGCTGATCGGCGTTCTGGCGGGGTTCTTTCGCTGGCTCGACGGGCCGCTGATGCGGCTGACGGACCTGTTCCTGTCGCTGCCGCTGCTGCCGCTGCTGCTGGTGATGGTGCTTTTGTTCCGCGAGGCGCTGAACGGGATCTTTGGCCCCGAGATGGGCATCTTCATCCTGATCGTCGTCGCCATCGGCGCAACCAGCTGGATGCCCACGGCGCGGATCGTGCGCGGCGACGTGCTGGCGCTGAAGGAACGCGAATTCATCCTTGCGGCTCGTTCGATCGGGACGACGAATTTCAACCTCATCACCCGGCATATCCTGCCCAACGTGATGTCGCCGATCATGGTCTCGGCCACGCTGGGGATCGCCAACGCGATCATCACCGAAAGCGCGCTGTCGTTCCTCGGCCTCGGCTTTCCGCCGGATTTCCCGACCTGGGGGCGGCTCTTGAACGATGCCACACAATACCTGACCGAGTATCCGGAACGGGTCTTCTGGCCCGGCCTGGCGATTTCGCTCACGGTTCTGGCCATCAATTACATGGGTGACGGCATGCGCGACGCGCTTGATCCCCGCATCCGGGGGCGCTGAGATCCCGGGTTGCGGGGCGTTTTCCGATCGCGCGGACCAGTGCGGTTGTCCGTGGCGCCCGGTCCGGTCGATCTGCCAGCGGCGCGATTGTTACGGACGCATTTGGGGCGTGGCGACATCTGCATGGGAAAAGTGTTTAACAGGCGGAAAACGCGGCGCTCTGTAGAGATCCGGTGACACGTGACGGCGCAAACGGGGCAGGGCGATTTTCGAAGCGGCAGGTGAACGAACGGCGCCGGTCACGCCGGCGCGACAACCTGCCGGCAGATCGCGCCCGCGCACGCCGTTCCGGGGCGAGATCGTGCCACAATGCGGCCCGGACCCCATGCGCCACGTCGCGCCAGGCAATCCTTGGGGGCAAACACGTCGCGGTCTTCGGCCTGACCATCGACAAACACGCAGCCCGCCGCACAGGATACACAGCAGAGACGTCAGCGTCGGACCATGACGATCAGCCGGCCCCAACCGCGCAACACGCCGCAGTTTCATTCATGCGGGCCGATCACATGAGACCACGATCCATCCCCCGCAATAGACCAACGTGGCCTTGATCGCGGATTTCGCGCCTTTTTGGTTGACTTGGCAGCAGGTCAAATTGTACGCGGCATTTAAGGGTTACGTTACCGTCGCAGGCGCGGATGTGATAGTGCCCAAGGCGACATGGCAGATGTGCCCAAACATGTGACGTGACATCAAAGTCATGCGTCACGCCCCTATAGCTCAGCTGGTAGAGCAACTGATTTGTAATCAGTAGGTCGGGAGTTCGAGTCTCTCTGGGGGCACCATTCCGCAAAAAACCGGTCGGGTTCTGACACGGGCGCGGGCGTGGTTGCGTTGTACACATGCGGCGTAAGGGGTGATGTTGCGACCGCAGCGCGATAGCGGGGTCACATGAGCCGGCCCGTCGCTCCGGACTGCAAGACGGGGAACGCTCCAGCCCACACCGACACATGAAAAACCCCGGGCCGATGTGCCGGCCCGGGGGTCGCGTTCGGGCGCTCTTGCGCGTGCTCAGTTCCAGCCGACCTCGTTGAAGATCGCCTGCGCCTGTGCCGCGTTCTCGGAAAACGCGGATGTCGGCGTCGTGCTGTCGGGGATGAAGATCCCCAGTTTGGCCACATGCTCGTTCATCGCCACGCCCGACAGGACGGGATACTCGTTATTGGCGTTGGCGAACTGTTCCTGCGCGGTTTCGCTTACCAGAAATTCCAGCAGTGCCGTGGCCTCTTCGGGGTTCGGCGCGTTCTTGGCAATGCCGGCGGCCGCGAGGTTGACATGCGCGCCGCGCCCGCCCTGGTTGGGCCAGACCCAGCCGATATCGTCTATGCCGCTGGTCAGCCCGTCGACCTCGCCGGCGAGGCCGCGCACGAAATAATAGGTGTTGGCCACCGCGATGTCACACTCGCCCGACACGATGCCGCGCAGCTGGTCGGTATCGCCGCCCTGCGGATCGCGCGCCATGTTGTCCACGACACCGGCGGCCCAGTCCTTGGCCGTTTCCTCGCCATGCACCTCGATGATCGAGGCCAGCAGCGATTGGTTGTAGATGTTCGAGGACGAGCGGATGCACACCTGTCCCTCATACATCGGGTCGGCGAGATCCTCGTAGGTGCGGGGCGGGTTTTCGACGCGTTCCTTGGAATAATAGATGATCCGCGCGCGCTGCGACAGCCCGGTCCACAGGTTGTCGGGGTGGCGCAGATGCGGCGGCACGTTGGTCTCGATCACGTCGGAGTCGAACGGTTGCAGCAGCCCGGCATCCACGGCTCGACCGATTCGGCCGGCATCGACCGTCATGAAGACGTCCGCCGGGCTGTTGGCGCCCTCGGCACTCATCCGCGCGATCAGCTCGTCGGCCTTGGCCTCGATCCGGTTGATGGTGATGCCGGTCTCTTCGGTGAATGCCTCGTAGAGCGCGTCGTCGCTGTCATAGTGACGGCTGGAATAAAGGTTGACCTCCTGCGCGAAGGCAGGCGCGGCCACGGCCATCAGGGCGGCGGCGCTCAGCGCGGTTTTCCAAGGGTGCATCAGCTATCCTTTCGGGTTTCCAAGTGAATTCGTAAGGGATGCATACGAATTGCCGAGTGAAACTGTCAATAATAAATTCCGACAAATTCCGTAGGATGTTCGGCCGGGTCGGCGTCATGTCCCGATCGAGGTCTCTTGACGTATCAAGGGGTTCGGCACCGCCTTCGAATGGCGGGATGCGGTGGGGCGGGGCGGTCGAAACCTTTGGCCTGAAAGGATGTTCGGGCTAAAGCCCCGGCGCGCTAGGCGCCGCGCCGCGCCGCCTGCGCCACAGCCCGCAGGCGGTTGTGGTCGCGGCGAAGATCAACGCGGCAGCGCAGACGATCGACGGCCCCGTCGGCGTGTCAAAGGTGAACGACGCGCGCAGGCCGCCGAGGGCGGCGACGGATGCGATCCCCGCCGCGATTGCCGCCATGCGTTCCGGCGTCGCGGCCAGCGGGCGCGCGGCGGCGGCGGGGATGATCAGCATCGCTGCGATCAGCAGCACCCCCACCACCTTGATCGCCACCGCCACCACGACGGCCAGCGCCAGAGTGAGCACCAGTTGCTCGCGCCGTGGATCCATGCCTGCCGCATAGGCCAGATCGGGGCTGAGCGTCGCGGTCAGCAGCGCCTGCCAGCGCCAGAACAGCAGCCCCAGCACCAGCGCGGCCCCCCCCCAGATCACCGCCAGATCGGCCTTCGACACCGCGAGGATATCGCCGAACAGATACGCCATCAGGTCGATCCGCACCCCTGACAGGAACGACACCGCGACCAGCCCGAAGGCCAGCGCCGAATGCGCCAGCACCCCCAGCAGCGTGTCCATCGCGAAACCGCGTCCGGCCAACGTCGAGACCGTCGTCGCCATGATCAGCGACATCACCAGCGCCCCGGCGAAGATCGACATGGAAAACGACAGCGCCATCGCCACGCCAAGGATCGCGGCATGCGCCGTTGCATCGCCGAAATAGGCCATGCGCCGCCAGACCACGAAACTGCCAAGGGGGGCGGCGGCCACCGCGACGCCCAGGCCCGCGAGGGCGGCGCGGATCATGAAGTCGTCCAGCATCATTCGGCGGCCTCCGGCGCGGGATCGTGTGCGTGGTTGTGATCGTGACGGTAGAGCGCCAGCGCGCCTTGCGTGCCGCTGCCGAACAGCGCGCGGTATTCGTCGGCCTGCGCGACAACCTCGGGGCGGCCCTCGCAGCAGACATGGCCGTTGAGGCAGATCACCCGGTCGCTGGCGCTCATCACCACGTGCAATTCGTGACTGACCATCAGCACGGCGCAGCCCAGCTCGCGGCGGACCTCGGCGATGCGGGCATAGAATGCCGCCGATCCCGGCTGGTCCAGCCCTTGCGTCGCCTCGTCGAGGATCAGCAGGTCGGGTTTCTCCAACAGCGCGCGCGCCAGCAGCACCCGCTGGAACTGCCCGCCCGACAGGTCCGTCATCTGCCGCGTTCGCAGATCCGGCAGCCCGGCCCGGTCGAGCGCCGTGCGCACATCCGCCACCGGATGACGGCGCGGCAGGCCCAGGAACCGTGTCACCGTCAGCGGCAGCGTCGGGTCGATATGCAGCCGTTGCGGCACGTAGCCGATCCGCAGGCCCGACGCGTGGTGCACCGTGCCATGCGTCGGGCGGACCGCGCCGATCAGCGCGCGCAGCAGCGTCGATTTGCCCGACCCGTTGGGGCCGACGATGGTCACGATCTCGCCGCGGTCGATGCTCAGGCTGACATCGTGCAGCACCGTCGCGCCGCCAAGCCGTACCGCAAGGCCCTCGGTCTCGATCAGGCGCATGCTGTATGCCCGTCGCGGCAATTGGGGCACAGGCCAATGGCCTCGATCACCGCCTGTTCGATGGCGAATCCCGCCATGTCCGCCGCGCGTCCAAGGATGCCGCGCGTCGGTTCGGCCTGCGCCTCGGCCACGGCATCGCAACTGCGGCAGATCAGGAAGGCGGGGGTGTGTGTTTCGCCCGGATGGGTGCAGGCGATAAAGGCGTTCAGCCGCTCGATCTTGTGCACGAAGCGATGCGTTACCAGAAAATCCAGCGCCCGGTAGGCGACGGGGGGCTGGGACCCCATGCCCTCGGCGCGCAACACGTCAAGGATGTCGTACGCCCCCATTGCGCGGTGCTCGCTCAGCAGGATCTCCAGCACGCGGCGGCGCACGGCCGTGAGTTGCAACTTTTCTGCGGTGCAATGCGCCTCGACCGTCTGCAGCGCGCCCTGCACGCAGCTTTTGTGATCGTGTCTGGCAAATCCGATCGTGTCCATGCCGGGCCTCCGGGGTCGGGGAATTTCCGGCTTGATATGTTATAGGATTACAATTATCAAGTGCCGTGAAGCGTTATATTATCACATCAACAAGGGGCTGCACATGTCGAACCGTTTCATTGCAACACTGACCGTCGGGATGGGGTTTGCCGGGGCGGGCTGGGCCGAGGTGCCGAATGTTGCCACCGATATCACGCCGGTGCATTCGCTGGTGGCACAGGTGATGCAGGGTGTGGGCGAACCGGCGCTGATCGTGGCGCCCGGTGCAACCCCGCACGGCTATGCCATGCGTCCCTCGGATGCCGCGGCGCTGGATCGCGCGGATATCGTCGTCTGGATCGGCGCCGGGCTGACGCCGTGGCTGGAAGATGCGATCGGCACGCTGGCCGCCGATGCGCACAGCCTTTCGCTGCTGAACGCGCCCGACACCCGGACGCTGCCTTTCCGGCAGGGCGCGACCTTCGCCGCGCATCAGCACGGGGATGACGGCGATCACGATGACCATGCGCATGACGACCATGATCACGCGCATGAAGGCCATGCGCACGATGATCACGGGCATGACGATCACGGTCACGACGATCGCGGGGATGATCATGACCACGGCGACCACGCCAATGAGGGCACCGATCCGCATGCCTGGCTCGACCCGGCCAACGCGCGCGCGTGGCTATCGCTCATCGCCGCGGAACTGGCGGAACACGATCCCGAGAACGCCGCGCGCTACATGGCCAACGCCGACGCCGCCCGTGACGCGATCTCCAGCCTCGAGGCCGAGATCACCGGGCAGCTCGCGCCGGTCGGCGACGTGCCGTTCCTCGTCTTTCACGACGCCTACCAGTATTTCGAGACCAGCTTTGGCGTGGCTGCCGCCGGGGCGATCTCCCTCAGCGACGCCTCGGACCCGAGCGCCGCGCGCATCGCCGAGCTGCGCGACCTCGCGGCGGCGCGCGACATCGCCTGTGTCTTCGCCGAGCCGCAATTCGATCCCAAGCTGGTTGAGACCGTCTTCGGCGGCGTGGCGCGTCACGGCGTCGTCGATCCGCTGGCGACCGGGGTGACACCGGGGCCTGATCTTTACCTGACGCTGATGGGCGACATGGCCGATGCGATGACAGAATGTCTTGGCGGACCCGACTGAGCACTGGGAAAACGCAGCGTCAGCCTTGCGCCGTCGCCCGTTCGCGCACATCCTGAGCCACAGGGAATAGCCCCGCCGGGGAGAGCGGGGACAGACAGGGGAGAACGGATAGATGGGCTTCACATCGCGACAGGATGCGCTCGACATTCAGAACGAGATGCCATGGGAGTCGCGCGAGCGGCCAAAGACCCTCTACCAGATGCTCAGCGAGACGACGCGCGCCTTTCCCGACCGACCGGCGATCAGCTATCAGTTGCAATCGGGTCCGAACGACAAGGCGCACACCCTTACGTGGCAGCAGTTCCACGACCAGTGCTGTCAGGCCGCGAACCTTTTTCGCAGCCTGAAGCTGGCCGAGGATGACGTGATCGCCCTCGTCCTGCCCAACACGCTGGAGACGGCCGTGGCCACTATCGGCGGGGCCATCGCGGGAATCGTCAACCCGATCAATCCGCTGCTGGAACCCGAACAGATCGGCGCCATACTGCGCGAGACGGAGGCGAAGGTCGTCGTCACGCTCAAGGCCTTCCCCAAGACCGACATCGCCCAGAAGACCGCCGAGGCCGTGCGCCACGCGCCCGGCGTGCACACCGTCTACGAGATCGATCTCAACCGCTACCTGACCCCGCCCAAAAGCTGGATTGTCCCGCTGATCCGCCCGAAGAACCCGACCGGCCACCATGCCGACCTGCGCGATTTCAACAAGGCCATGGCGGCGCAGCCGAAAACGCTGAGCTTTGCCGACAGCAACACGGACCGCGTGGCGGCCTATTTCCACACCGGCGGCACCACCGGCATGCCCAAGGTGGCGCAGCACAAGTATTCCGGCATGATCTACAATGGCTGGATCGGGCACACGCTGCTGTTCACGGAACGCGACAACGTGATGTGTCCGCTGCCGCTGTTTCACGTCTTCGCCTGCCACGTGATCCTGATGTCCTGCCTCAAATCCGGGGCGCATGTCGTCTTTCCGACGCCGGCCGGCTATCGCGGCGACGGCGTGTTCGACAATTTCTGGAAGCTCTGCGAACGCTGGAAGATCAGCTTCGTGATCACCGTCCCGACGGCCGTCTCGGCGCTGATGCAGCGCAAGGTGGATGCCGATCTCTCGACCGTCAAGAACGCGTTTTCCGGCTCGGCCCCGATGCCGATGGAACTGTTCAAGCGCTTCGAAGGTGCCACCGGCATCACCGTGATCGAGGGCTACGGGCTGACCGAGGCCACGTGCCTCGTCTCGGCCAACCCGCCCGAGGGCGAAAAGAAGGTCGGCTCGGTCGGCGTGCCCTTTCCCTATACGGATGTGCGGATCATCCGGGAAACAGCCAATGGCCCGATCGATTGCGAGACCGACGAGGTGGGCGAGATCTGCATCTCCAATCCCGGCGTCTATACCGGCAACACCTATACCGAGGCCGAAAAGAACAAGGCGCTCTATTTTTACGACAGGTATCTGCGTACCGGCGATCTGGGACGCATCGACGCCGACGGCTATCTGTGGATCACCGGGCGCGCCAAGGATCTGATCATCCGCGGCGGGCACAATGTCGACCCGGCGGAAATCGAAGAGGCGCTGATGGCGCATAGCCACGTGGCCGTGGCGGGCGCGATCGGGCAACCCGACGCGCATGCCGGCGAGATCCCCTGCGCCTATGTCGAACTGGTCGAGGGCGGCACGGCGACCGGCGCGGACCTGCTGGAGCATTGCAAGATCCATGTCCACGAGCGCGCCGCGATCCCCAAACATGTCGAAGTGCTGGACGAGCTGCCCAAGACCGCCGTCGGCAAGGTCTTCAAGCCCGACCTGCGCAAGCGCGCGATCATGCGCATCTACAACGCCGCGCTGGAAAAGCAGGGGCTGCCGGCACAGGTCACCGCCGTCGTGGATGACAAGAAACGCGGCCTTGTCGCACAGCTCACCCGCACCGGCGAGGTGGATGACGCGGCCATCAGCCACGTCCTCGGCCAGTTCACCCGGCCGTGGGAGTGGGCCGAGTAGGCAGGACGGATGAACTCCCCGGCGCGATACGCGGCGCACCGCGCCGCAGCGCCATCGCATGTCCGCCCCGTCGCACCACAGGTGGGCCAGATAACATAGGCACGCCTCCGGTGTGACGGACAGGCGATTTGTTAAAGTTGGCGCGTCGAGCCGCGCTTTTTCGCGATTTTGGAGATAAAGCGGGTTGAAAATCCGTCGTGTCGCCTGCCTGCGGACATGAGAAGGTTCCACTTTCGCCGATGCGCAACACGGCTGATATCACGCCCATACTAAAAGGCCCCAATGCCATCGCATTGGGGCCTCTCCTGTCTCATTTCGGTTCGCGCGAGGCGTCAGGACACGTCCTTGTAGCTGACCTCGCGCCCGTCCGCGCCGGTCTTTTCGCGCCGCACCAACAGACGGTTGAGCGCGTGGACATACGCCTTGGCCGAGGCGACCACCGTGTCGGTATCGGCCGACTGTCCGGTGACGATGCGGCCCTCTTCCTCCATCCGCACTGACACCGTGGCCTGCGCGTCGGTGCCCTCGGTGACCGCGGCCACCTGGTAAAGCTGCAACTTTGCCTCATGCGGGAAAAGCTGTTTGACGGCGTTGAAGGTCGCGTCCACCGGCCCGTCGCCGCTGGCCTCGGTGCTGTGCTCGGCGCCGTCGATCACCATGGTCAGCGTGGCCTTCTGGGGCCCGTGCGTGCCGCAGATCACCTGCAGATCCTTGATCTGCAAGCGGTCGCTTTCCCCGTCGATTCCGGCATGCACCAGCGCGATGAGATCCTCGTCATAGACCTCTTTCTTGCGGTCGGCCAGTTCCTTGAACCGCACGAACACGTCGCCCAACTGATTGTCGGCCAGATCGAAGCCCAGATCGTGCAGCTTGGACCGAAGGGCTGCGCGCCCCGAATGCTTGCCCATCACGATGTTGGTGGCGGCAAGGCCGACATCCTCGGGGCGCATGATCTCGAAGGTTTCGGCGTTCTTGAGCATGCCGTCCTGATGGATGCCGCTCTCGTGGGCAAAGGCGTTCTTGCCGACGATGGCCTTGTTGGGCTGCACCGAAAAGCCCGAGATGGTCGCGACCCGGCGCGAGATGTTCATGATCTTGCGGGTGTCGATGCCGGTGGAATAGGGCATGATGTCGCCGCGGACGCGCAGCGCCATCACCACCTCTTCCAGCGCGGTGTTGCCGGCGCGCTCGCCCAGGCCGTTGATCGTGCACTCGATCTGACGCGCGCCGCCGGCGACGGCGGCCAGCGCGTTGGCCGTGGCCAGCCCCAGATCGTTATGGCAATGCGTTGCGAAGACGATCTCGTCCGCGCCCGGCACCTCGTTGATCAGCCGACGAATGAGATCGGCGGATTCCACCGGTGCGGTATAGCCCACCGTGTCGGGGATGTTGATCGTCGTCGCCCCGGCCTTGATCGCGATTTCCACGACGCGGGCAAGGTAATCCCATTCGGTCCGCGTGGCATCCATCGGTGACCATTGCACGTCGTCACAGAGATTGCGCGCATGGCTCACCGTTTCGTGGATGCGATCGGCCATCTCGTCCTTGGTCAGGTTCGGGATGGCGCGGTGCAGCGGCGAGGTGCCGATGAAGGTGTGGATGCGCGGCGAATTGGCATGCTTCACCGCGTCCCAGCAGCGGTCGATATCCTGCAGGCTGGCGCGCGCCAGACCGCAGATCGTGGCGTTTTTCGTCTGTTTGGCGATCTCGGCGACGGCGCGGAAATCCCCCTCGGACGCGACGGGAAACCCTGCCTCGATGATATCGACGCCCATCTCGTCGAGCAGCGCCGCGATTTCCAGCTTTTCCTCGTGGCTCATCGTGGCACCCGGCGATTGCTCACCGTCGCGCAGGGTGGTGTCGAAAATGACCACCCTGTCCTTGTGCGTCTCCGGGGAAACGCGGTCCTTGGTCTGATCTGTCATGTCGGGTCTCTTTCAATAAATCCTAAGCCTGTGGCGCGAAACGGGCACATCCTCTGAGCGGTCGCGCCAAGACGGCACGCTCAGAGGCGGCTTAGGCCTAGCAGAACGGCGCGCAGGCCGCGCCGGGGGGCGCGGGGCAGGGCGGGGATATGGTTCTGCGTCATCATGTCCAAAATCATACGCGCCGTGCGGCGCGTTGAAAACCCCGAATTTCGGATAGGTGCGCGATCCGGGCTTGAACCAAGTGCGGGCGCGGCTAGCTTCACGGATATGAAAAATGCATTGATCATCGGGGCCTCGGGCGGCATCGGACAGGCCATGTGCGATGCGCTGAAGGCTCGAGGCGTCGCCGTCACCGGCTTGTCACGCAGCCGCGACGGGTTGGACGTCACCGACGAGGCCTCGGTCGAATCCGCCCTTGGCGCGCTCGACGGCCCGTTCGACCTTATTTTCGTGGCCACCGGCGCGCTTGAAATCGATGGCGCGACACCCGAGAAAGCGCTGAAGCATATCGACCCCAAGGCGATGATGGACCAGTTCCGCCTGAATTGCATCGGCCCGTCGCTGGTGCTCAAACACGCCGTGCGCCTGTTGCCGCGCAAGGAGCGCTCGGTCTTCGCGGCGCTTTCCGCGCGCGTGGGCTCCATCGGCGATAACGATTACGGCGGTTGGTACAGCTATCGCACCGCCAAGGCGGCGCTCAACCAGATGATCCATACCGGCGCGATCGAGCTCTCGCGCAAGCACCGCGAGGCAATCTGCGTGGCGCTGCATCCCGGCACGGTCGAGACGGCCTTCACCGAGAAATATGTCAGCCGCCACCCCTCCGTGCCGCCCGAAGAGGCCGTGCAGAACCTGCTGGGCGTGATCGACAGTCTGACGGCCGAGCATACCGGCCAGTTCTACGACTGGCAGGGCGCGCGCGTGCCATGGTAGCGCGTCTGGTGCTGGTCCTAGGTGACCAGCTGTCGCCCGATCTCTCGGCCCTGCGCGACGCCGACAAGGACAGCGATATCGTCGTGATGGCCGAGGTCATGGACGAGGCGCGCTACGTCCCTCACCACCCCAAGAAGATCGCGCTGGTGCTGTCGGCCATGCGGCATTTCGCCGAAAGTTTGCGCGCCGACGGCTGGCAGGTTGCCTACACAAGGATGGATGACCCGGACGCTACCCGCTCGATCACCGGCGAGTTGGTGCGCCGCGCCGACGAACACGGCACCACGGATGTGCTGGCGACCCGCCCCGGCGAGTGGCGGTTGATCGAGGCGCTGGACAACGCGCCGCTGACCGTGACGCAATTGCCCGATGACCGCTTTGTCTGCAGCCTTGACGAGTTCGACACTTGGGCCGAGGGCCGCAAGGAATTGCGGATGGAGTATTTCTACCGCGAGATGCGCCGCAAGACCGGCCTGATGATGGATGGCGACAAACCCGCGGGCGGCAAGTGGAATTTCGACCACGACAACCGCAAGCCCGCCAAGACCGATCTTTTGCGGGCCGAGCCGATGGCGTTCACACCCGATGAAATCACCGAAGAGGTGCTCGACCTGGTCGAATCGACTTTTCCAAGCAATTTCGGCGCGCTGCGCCCGTTCTGGTTCGGCGTGACGACCGAACAGGCCCATCGCGCACTCGATCACTTTGCGCGTCATCTGCTGCCGGGCTTCGGCGATTTTCAGGATGCGATGTTGCAGGATGACCGTTTCCTGCACCATTCAATCCTGTCGGTCTATCTCAATATCGGGCTGCTGTCGCCGATGGAGATCTGCGAGCGCGTGGTCGAAGAATGGCAGAAAGGGAACGTGCCCATCAACGCCGCCGAAGGCTACATCCGGCAGGTCATCGGCTGGCGCGAATACATGCGCGGGATCTATTTTCGCGAAGGCCCGGATTACACCACGCGCAACACGCTGGGGCATCGCCGCGCGCTGCCGCCGCTATACTGGGGCGCCGAGACGAAGATGAACTGCATGGCGCAAGCCGTCGGCCAGACCCAAGACGAGGCGTATGCCCATCACATACAGAGGCTGATGGTCACCGGCAATTTCGCGCTGCTGGCCGGCATCGACCCGGCCGAGGTGCATGAATGGTACCTTGCCGTCTATGCCGACGCCTATGAATGGGTCGAGGCGCCGAACGTCATCGGGATGAGCCAGTTTGCCGATGGCGGCATCATCGCGTCGAAACCCTATGTGTCCTCGGGCAATTACATCGCCAAGATGTCGGATTATTGCAACCATTGCGCCTATTCGGTGAAACAGAAGACCGGCGAGGGGGCGTGCCCGTTCAACCTGCTGTACTGGGATTTCCTGGTGCGCCATCGCGAACGGTTCGCGCGCAATCCGCGCATGGGGCCGGTCTTTCGCACATGGGACAAGATGAACGAGGACCGCCGCGACGCGGTGCTGCAAGGTGCGGCACAAGTTCTGGAAGATCTCGACGCGGGCCGCACTGTGTAGGATTGGATCACCGGAAATCTTGGAAATTCCGGCGTGAAAAGTCCGACGCTGTCTGGCGCGTGATGCGGTCGCGTCAGTCGCCGTTTTCGATGTTGCGGGTCAAGGCACCGTCCTGCCAGTCGCCGCTGGCCTCTTCGCCGCTGCTATAGCGCATCGTGCCCTCGCCCTGACGCTTGCCGGCCTTGAACATGCCCTCGTAGACATCGCCGTTGGTGTAGGTCGCCACGCCACGCCCGGATATTTCGCCGTCTTGCCATTCGCCCTCGTAGGTGAAGCCGTCGGGCATGGTGATGCTGCCCTGCCCATGGCGCTGACCGTCGACGAAATCCCCCTCGTAGACGGTGCCGTCGGGATAGGTCGCGGTGCCACGCCCGTGGCGCTGCCCGCGCTGCCACTCGCCCTCGTAGCGGTAGCCGTCGGGATAGGTCATGATGCCCTGACCGTGATAAGCGGCATCCGCGAACTCGCCCTCGTAGACGACACCGCCGGGATAGGTCGCCCGTCCTGTGCCGTCGATCACGCCCCCGACCCAGTCACCCTCGTAGGTGGCCCCGTCGGGATAGGTGATCCGACCCGGCCCGTTGGGCAGGTCGTCGCGGAAGCGTCCGGTATAGACAGAGCCGTCGGGATAGCTCACGCGCCCCTCGCCAGAGATGTTGCCGGCGCGCCATTCGCCCTCGTAGCGGTAGCCGTCGCTGCCGGTGAAGGTGCCCTGACCGTGGCGGCGGTCATCGCGGAACCCCCCCTCGTAGACGTCGCCATTGGCGTAGGTCACGCGCCCCTCGCCCTCACGCTGCCCGGCGACGAGGTTGCCCTCGTAGACATCGCCGTTGGCCTGGGTCAGTGTGCCGCGCCCGTCGATCTGGCCGTCCTGCCACTGCCCCTCGTAGATCAGCCCGTCAGGCATGGTCAGCTTGCCGGTCCCCTCGCGCGCGCCGCGCGCGACGGCCCCCTCGTAGACGGCACCGTCGGGATAGGTGATCATGGCCTGCCCGTCCTTGACGCCGCGCACCCAGGTGCCCTCGTAGACGTACCCGCCGGGGGTCTCCATCCGGCCGCGCCCGTGATGCATCGCGTCGAGGAACCCGCCCTCATAGCGCACGCCGTTGGCATAGACCGCGACCCCCTCGCCGGTGATCTTGCCGTCCTGCCACTGCCCTTCGTAGGTGCCGCCATCGGCGAACACGATGCGGCCCTCGCCATGCGGCTTGCCGCGCCTGAACGCGCCTTCGTAGACCGATCCGTTGGGAAACCGCGCCACGCCGGTCCCTCGGATCTCGCCGTCGACCCAGTCGCCGGAATACTCATAGCCGTTGGGCAGCGTGTAGGTGCCGGTGCCGTGTTGCAGCCCGTCCTTGAATGTACCCTCGTAAATGCCGCCATCGTCGTACTGCTTGGTCCTGACCTCGTCCTGCTGGGCCGCGGCAAGGGTCGCCGTACCGCAGGCGGCGGCCGCGACGATGGCTCGTGTCAGTGAAAATGTCATGATCGCCCCGATGCCAGAACCCGCTCTTGGTCTCGGGCGCAAAGCTACTGGACACCGAGGGGCGTGACAACGGGTTTCGGGCAAATCGGCTTTCCCTCGCGCAGCGATCTGCTAAGTCAAACGCAGGACGCGAAAGGGGCATGCACATGGCTGACAGGTTCCGCCTGACACTGGCACAACTCAACGCCACGGTTGGCGATCTGGCCGGCAACGCCGCGCGCGCGCAGGCCGCGTGGCAAACCGCGCGCGAGGCCGGCGCAGACATGGTGGCTTTCCCTGAGATGTTCGTCACCGGCTACAACCCGCAGGACCTGGTGATGAAACCCGCTTTCCACCAGGCCGCCATCGCGCAGATCGAGCAGCTCGCGCGCGACTGCGCGGACGGCCCGGCCATCGCCATCGGCGGGCCGGCGCTGGAAGGCGTCGCGCTTCACAACGCCTATTACATCCTGCAAGGCGGTCGCATCACCGCCCGCGTTTTCAAGCACCACCTGCCCAACGAGACGGTGTTCGACGAAAAGCGCCTCTATACCAGCGGCGATGTCGCCGGTCCCTACACGGTCGGCCCCGTCCGCATCGGCAGCCCGGTCTGCGAGGATGCCTGGCACGAGGATGTGTCCGAGACTCTGGCAGAGACCGGCGCGGAACTGCTTCTGGTGCCCAACGGCTCGCCACATTACCGCGGCAAGATCACCACCCGCCAGAACCTGATGGTCGCGCGGGTGATCGAGACCGGGCTGCCGCTGGTCTATCTCAACCTCGTCGGCGGGCAGGACGACCAGATCTTCGACGGCGGCAGCTTCGTGCTCAACCCCGGCGGATCGCTGGCGCTGCAAATGCCGATGTTCGAAGAGGCCATCGCGCATGTCGATTTCACCCGTGACGCCGACGGCTGGCATGCGGACCAAGGCCCCCTCGCGCATGTCCCGGACGAGCTGGAGCAGGACTATGCCGCCACCGTGCTGGCCCTGCGCGATTACCTGCGCAAGGCCGGGTTTTCGCGTGTCCTGCTCGGCCTCTCCGGCGGTGTCGACAGCGCCATCGTCGCCACCATCGCCGTCGATGCGCTGGGCGCCGGGAACGTGCGCTGCGTGATGCTGCCGTCGGAATATACCTCCCCCCACTCGCTGGAGGATGCGCAGGCGGTCGCAAAAAATCTCGGATGTCATTACGATTTCGTTCCCATAGACGAGGGCCGCGCGGCGATCACCGCCACCCTTGCGCCGCTCTTCGAGGGGCGCGAGCCGGACGTGACCGAGGAAAACCTGCAATCGCGCCTACGCGGGCTGCTGCTCATGGCGCTCAGCAACAAGTTCGGCGAGATGCTGCTGACCACCGGCAACAAGTCCGAGGTCGCTGTCGGCTACGCCACGATCTACGGCGACATGGCGGGCGGCTACAACCCGATCAAGGATCTCTACAAGACCCGCGTCTTCGACCTCTGCCGCTGGCGCAACACGCATCACCGCGACTGGATGATGGGGCCAGAAGGCTCCGTCATCCCGCCCCGCGTGATCGACAAGCCCCCGAGTGCAGAGCTTGCCGCCGACCAGAAGGACAGCGACTCGCTGCCCGACTACCCGGTGCTCGACGCCATCCTGCAGATCCTCGTGGACGAGGACGGGTCGATCTCGGATTGCGTCGCGGCAGGCTACGACGCCGCCGACGCGAAAAAGGTCGAGCACCTTCTCTACATCAGCGAATACAAGCGCTTCCAGTCCGCCCCCGGCGCGCGCCTGTCCAAACGCGCCTTCTGGCTCGACCGCCGCTATCCCATCGTGAACCGCTTCCGCGACGGGTCCGGCTCGGACTAACCCGCCGCTGGACAACCACCCCGCTCCGGGGCAGGCTACGTGGCATGACAGTGATCCAGGATATCAAAGACGAACATAGCCTTCGGGTGTGGCTGGAAGACCAGCCGCGCGAGGTCTCCGTCTGGATCGCCTCGCGCGCGGCGGCGCGGTTATTGCCGGTCTGGTGGGACTCGGTGCTGATTGGGGACTGGGCCGACGAACCTGATTTTACAGCGCTTCCGGTCTTGCGAAACCTCTTGATATCGTCGGTCGCGGTTTTTGTGCCGCATGACGATATCAAATCCGCTGCCCAAGCCACCGTCGATAGAGCCGACGCCGCTACTAGCAAAGTCGCCTCTGCCACCAGCGCCGGCATCTCTCAGTCCAACGCCGACCCCATCTCCAACGCAACCGCCGAAGACGCCACTGCCGGCACCTGCTACGCCGTCGCTTACGGTGCCGCCTGCGCTGCCTGCGCCGCCGAAGACGCACACGCCGCTTACGCTGCCGTTACCGCTGCGCGCGCCGCCACAGACGCCACCGCTTGGCGGGCCATCAGAAGCGATGCCGAACGGGCGTCAGAACGTCGATTGCCCGACGCCCTGCCACTCTGGCCAGACGGGCTAAGATTCTTTGGAAGGGCTTGGTCATACATCAAGGCACAGGTTGCCGCGTCGCCCGATGCCGCCGACTGGCAATTCTGGCTCGACTGGTACGACGCGCAGGTTGCCGGTCGCACGATGCTCCCCGACTCCGCCCGCACATGGGACATGCTCGAAAAGATCGCCCTGATCGACCCCGCCACATGGGACGCAGGGCCAGAGGTGGTGAACCCCGTGATCCGCGAGATCTGGGAGGGGTATCGCGCGAAACCCAAAATAGAGTTATTCAAGGCGACGCTCTACGATTTCCGCTTCGATCAGATGGCGCATGTCATGCGGGCCGTGCCCATGCCCGAGGATTGGGAAACGCTGACCGATCCAGATCACTTGCAACGATTCCTCAACGACGCGCTGGATTTGCGCGAGGATATGAACGACCTCCGCGATGCATTCGAAGCGGAAGGCACGAGGATGCAGGGCGCGGGCATGACTTGCACCTATCTGTCGAAGGTTCTGGAAGAGTTGGAAAACGCAGAAACCGTTGGCGCGTTGCGTGTTGGCAAGCTGGTGGAATGGGGCCGCATTCTTGAGGCGACCGCGCTGCGCGAGGATACCAAGCGCGAATTCGGGCCGATGGCCGAGCCTTTCAGCTTGGCGGTGGACAAACTGAAGGGATTGGTCCGCGATCACTTCGCGCACACTTTGGCGCGTTTCAGCCAGTTGCGCGATATCCGGCTGGAAGCGGATGCATCGCCTTGGGAGGTTCTGAAGGAACTTCGTGATATCGTGGCGAATGTCCGAAGCGGGGCCGAGGGCGCATTGCCGCCGTTAGACGGAACGGACGCGGCGGTTCTCGATGACATACTCGACAGCATCGACCGTATGGTGCGCGAACTGGACCAGACGAGCGGAGAAGATGCCCGAAGCGGCCTGAAACGCGAAATCGATTTCCAGATGGCGAAGGTCGCAGCAACCGCCGGCCTCTACGGCGAAAAGGCGCGCAAGGCGGCAAGTGTGACCAAAACCGGCGGAGAGACCGCCGACGAGATCCTGAAATGGGAAAAACGCGGCACAGATGGGATGGTTGCCGCCCTCCCCGGACGGCATCGCGATGTGCCAAGAAGGTGGTGTTGGAACCACAAAGCGGAGA